>NZ_JBEZJQ010000006.1:0-123265 GCF_040653135.1 Actinomadura sp. NPDC048021 | reverse complement strand
ACCCCCCCCGTTCCTAAAAAACTAATCCCTTATACCTTCTTTTGTTGTTTTTTTGTGTTCTTTTTTTTTTTATCTTTTCAACACCCCCCCACCTACAAACCATTGCCGGGGCCCCCCCCCGGGTGCCCCCCCCCCGGCCCTGTCACGAGGCGACCGGCTCGGTCTCCGGGTAGTGGCAGGCGACCTGGCGGCCCGCGGCCATCCTGAGGGACGGCGGCTCGGTGCGGCACCGCTCCTGCGCCTTGAAGCACCGCGGGTGGAAGGGGCAGCCGGGCGGCGGCGCCGACGGGCTCGGCGGGTCGCCGCGGAGCACGATGCGCTCCCGCGCCCGCTCGGCCACCGGGTCGGGCAGCGGGATCGCCGACAGCAGAGCCCGGGTGTAGGGGTGCGCCGGCGCGCCGTAGACCACGTCCCGGGCCCCGGTCTCCACGATCCGGCCGAGGTACATCACGGCGATCCGGTCGCACACGTGCCGGACGACCGCGAGATCGTGCGCGATGAACACGTACGCCAGGCCGAGCCGGCGCCGCAGGCCCGCCAGCAGGTTGACGATCTGGGCCTGGATCGACACGTCCAGGGCCGACACCGGCTCGTCCGCGACGACCAGCCGGGGGCCGGTGACCAGGGCCCGGGCGATCCCGATCCGCTGGGCCTGCCCGCCGGAGAACTCGTGCGGGTACCGGTCGAGGTGCTCGGCGCCGAGCCCGACGTACTCCAGCATCTCCTGGACGCGGGGCAGCGGGTCCCGCTCGCCCTGCGCCCGCAGCGGCTCGGCCACGATTGAGCCGACGGTGTGGCGCGGGTTCAGCGAGGCGAACGGGTCCTGGAAGATGATCTGCAGGTCGCGGCGCAGCGGCCGCATCTCCCGCTGGGACAGCCCGGTGATGTCCTCGCCGTCGAAGACGATCCGCCCGGCCGTGGGGTCCAGGAGCCGGACGAGCATCCGCCCGGTCGTGGACTTGCCGCAGCCGGACTCGCCGACCAGGCCGAGCGTCTCCCCGGCCCGCACCTCCAGGTCCAGGCCGTTCACCGCCCGCACGGCGCCGCGCCGCGTCTGGAACGTCTTGGTCAGGCCTTCCAGGCGGAGCAGCGCCGTCATCGGGGTCCCTTCGCGATCGTGAGCAGGTGGCAGGCCGCCGGGTGGGACGTGCCGAGGAGCGCCGGACGGGTCGTCTCGCACATCTCGACCCGTTCGGCGCACCGCGGATGGAACGGGCACCCCGCCGGCGGAGACAGCGGAGACGGCGGGGTGCCCGCGATCGGGGCCAGCTCGCCGGGCGTGCCGGTGAGCCGGGGGAGGGAGCCGAGGAGCCCGCGGGTGTAGGGGTGCAGGGGCACGGCGAACAGCGCGTCGGCCGGCGCCCGCTCGACCGCCCGTCCCGCGTACATGACCAGGACGTCGTCGGCGACCCGCGCGACCACCCCCAGATCGTGCGTGATCATCAGGACCGCCAGCCCGCGCTCGCGCTGGATCCGCGCGATCAGCTCCAGGATCTGCGCCTGGACGGTCACGTCCAGGGCGGTGGTCGGCTCGTCGGCGATCAGCAGGTCGGGCTCGCAGGCGAGCGCCATGGCGATCATCACGCGCTGGCGCATCCCGCCGGAGAACCGGTGCGGGTGGTCGCCCGCCCGCTCCCGGGCGTCGGGGATGCCGACGTCGGCGAGGACCCGGACGGCCTCCTCGCGCGCCACGCGGCGGGACGAGCCGAAGTGCAGCCGCCGCGCCTCGGCGATCTGCTCGCCCACGCTGTAGTGCGGATGCAGCGACGACAGCGGGTCCTGGAAGATCATCGCGACCTTCCGGCCGCGCAGCGCGCGGACGCGCTCGCGGTCCGCCCCGACGATCCGCGTCCCCGCCACCTCGATCGACCCGCTCACCCGGGCGCCGTCGAGCAGCCCCATGATCGCCAGGCTGGTGACGGACTTGCCGGAACCGGACTCGCCGACGATGCCCAGGGTGCGGCCCTCCTCCAGGGAGAACGACAGCCCGTCCACCGCGCGGATCGTCCCCTTCGCGGTGCGGAACTCCACGGCGAGGTCCCGGACGCTCAGCAAGCTCATGCGCGCTCCTTCTGAGGGGCGGCCCGCCACATCCCCCGGTTCGCTCCGCTCATGCGTGCTCCTTGTGGGGGTGCGCCCCCCACACCCCCCGGTTCGCTCCGCTCATGTGAATCTCACCTGGGGATCGACCACCGCGTAGAGCAGGTCCACGACGAGGTTGGCGAACGTGATGAAGAAGGCGGCCAGCAGCGCCACGCCCATCACGACCGGCTGGTCGGACTTGTCGATCGAGTCGATGGTGAGCCGCCCGATGCCGGGCAGCCCGAACACGCTCTCGGTGATCAGGGCCCCGCCGAGCAGCGCGCCGAGGTCCATGCCGAAGACGGTGAGGACCGGCGTGAGCCCGGCCCGCAGCCCGTGCTTGGCGACGACCGTCCGCTCGGGCAGGCCCTTGGCGCGGGCCGTCCGGATGTAGGGCTCGGCCATCGTCTCCACCATCGACGCCCGGGACAGCCGCGCGTACATGGCCGCGTACAGCAGCGCGAGCGCGACCCACGGCAGCACCAGGTTCCTCGCCCAGGCGGCGGGGTCCTCCGCGAACGGGACGTAGCTGGAGTAGGGGAGCAGCCCCCCGATCTGGACGACCAGCACGGTGAGCGCCATCGCCGTGAAGTAGATCGGCAGGGACGCGGAGGTGAGCGTGCCCACCATCAGCGCCCGGTCCAGCAGCGAGTCCTTGCGCAGCGCGGAGACGACGCCGACGGTGACTCCGCCGGCGAGCCACAGGACCGCCGCGCCGACGGCGATCGAGAGCGTGGTCGGCAGCCGCTGCATCATCAGGTCCCAGACCGGCGTGTTGTTCTGGTAGGAGAACCCGAGGCACGGGAAGTGGCACCGGACGGCCTGCGGCCCCGAGCCGTAGCTCCGGCCCGCGACGACGCCGCCGAGGTAGTCGGCGAACTGCCGCCACAGCGGCCGGTCCAGCCCCATCTGGTGGTGGAGCATGGCGAGCCGCTCCGGCGTGCACGACTTGCCGCACGCCTGGAGCGCGGGGTCGGCGGGGAAGACGTAGAAGATCGTGAAGGTCACCGCGCAGATGACGAGCAGCACCCCGGCGACCCCGGCCAGGCGCGTCGCGACGTACCGGGTCACCGGCCCGCCCCCTTCGGGTCGAGGGCGTCCCGGAGGGCGTCGCCGAGCAGCGTGAACGCCAGCACGGTCAGCAGCAGGCAGACGCCGGGGACCACGAAGAACGTCGGGTCCACCTGGTACCAGTCGATCGCCTTGGCCATCATCTGGCCCCAGGACGCGTCCGGCGGCCGGACGCCGATGCCGAGGAACGACAGCGCCGCCTCGGTGCCGATGTTGACCGGGACGGTGAGCGTCGCGTAGACGAGGACCGGCGCCAGCAGGTTCGGCATGACCTCGCGGAAGACGATGCGGTGGCGCGGCATGCCGGTGGCGCGCGCGGCCTCCACGAACTCCCGGTGGCGCAGCGAGAGCGTCTGGCCGCGCACGATGCGCCCGATGTAGGGCCAGCCGAAGAAGCCCATGACGAACACCAGCTCCAGCGTCCGGTCCCCCTCGGGCAGCACCGACACCAGAGCGATCATGAAGATGAGCTGCGGGAACGACAGCACCAGGTCCATGACGCGGCTGATCGCCGCGTCGACCCGGCCGCCGGCGAAGCCCGCGGTGAGGCCGAGGGCGGTGCCGGCGGCGGTGGCGACGCAGGTCGCCGCGACGGAGATCAGCAGCGAGATCCGGGCGCCGTAGACCATGCGGCTGAACACGTCCCGGCCGGTGCCGGGCTCGACGCCCAGCCAGAAGTCGCCGTCGGCGCCGCCGAACGCCCCCCGGGGCGCGCCGGCCAGCGCCTTGTCGATCTTCTCGGGGTGGAACTCGTTCGGGCCGTGCCCGTTGAGGGCGGTGAGCAGCGGGGCGGCCAGCGCGAGCAGCACGAACAGCGCGATGATCGCCAGCCCGGCGAGGGCGGCCGGGTCGCGCCGCAGCCGCCCGCCGGCCGGCCGCCACGGCGACCGGCCGGCGGGCACCGGCACGCTGCCGGCCACTACATCACCCCGATGGTGGCGAAGTCGAACTCGCCTTCCCAGATGGCGTGGCCGAACGCGCCGGTGACCTTGGAGCCGCGCAGCAGCGGCAGCTTGTCGTGGATCAGCGGGACCATCGGCGACAGCCCCATCAGCTCGCGGTCGAGCGCCGTCCACGCGGCCGGGTCGTTCCCCTTCACGGCCGCGCCGATCTTCTCGTTGACCGCTCGGTCGTTCATCTGCGAGACGACGGTGTTGCCCTTCGGCGCGATGGCGCGCCCGTCGAAGATCGGCGGGATGAACGAGGCCGCGGACGGGTAGTCGGCGCACCACCCGTAGAAGACGAGCTCGTCCTCCTTCGCGGTGTCGCCGATGGTGTCGTAGTAGACGCTCTTGGCCACGGAGTTGATCCGGACCCGCACCCCGACGCGGGCGAGCGCCTGCTGCACCGCCTCGGCCTCGGACTTGCCGAGCTCGCTGCTGGTCGTCGTCAGGGCGATCGAGAACCCGGCGCCCTTGCCGGCCGCGGCGAGCATCCGCCTCGCCTTGCCCGGGTCCCCGTTCGGCGGCGCCTGGTAGACGTCCTGCGCCCGGCCGCCGGTCATGGCGGGCGGCAGGTAGGACCCGGCGAGCTCGCCGACGCCGCTGCCGCCGTGCGCGGTGCGGTAGGCCTCCTTGTCGATCGCGTACTGCATCGCCCGCCGCACCGCCGGGTCGTCGAACGGCGGCTTCGCGGTGTTCATCGCCAGGAACCGGGTGCACAGGCTCGTCGCGCTGACGAACCGCTTCCTGACGTCCGGGCGGGTGAGGATGCGCGGCATGCTCGCCGGCGCGACCGAGTACAGCGTGACCGCGCGCTGGTCCCGTCCCTGGTCGGCGATGAGCCGCTGGTCGATGGCGGCCTGCGCGAGGCCCTCCTCCACCACGATCCTGTCCGGGTGGGCCTGGCGGACACCGTCGGTGGCCTTGTCCCAGTGCGTGTTCCTGACGAGGACCAGCCGCCGGCCGCGGTCGTAGGACTGGACCTTGTAGGGGCCGGAGGAGAAGGGGCGCCTGTCGAAGTTGACGCCGGTGTCCCTGGCCTTGGGGACGGGGGCGAACGTCGGAAGCGTGGTGACCTTCGGCCAGTCCATCGACGGCTGCTTGAGCCGGAACACGACCGTCCGGGCGTCCGGCGCCGCGATGGAGGCGAGACCGTCCTTGTCCTTGTAGGGCCCCTTGTACCCCTCACCGCCCTCCAGCATCGTCCTGGCGTAGCCGGGGCCTTCCGGCAGGTCGGGTGCGAAGGAGCGCTCGATCCCGTACTTGACGTCGGCGCTGGTGATGGGCGTCCCGTCCTCGAACTTCAGCCCGGGTTTGAGGTGATACGTCCAGGTCCTGCCCTTGTCGGGCGTGGTGCCGGTGTCGGTGGCGAGGTCGGGGACGACCTGCGTGCCCGCCTGGCCCTCCCTGGCGGCGTAGGTGGTGAGCGTCCGGTAGAGCAGCCGCGTGCCGAAGTCCATCGCGAACATCACGTAGTTGCGCTGTGGGTCGAGATGGGCGAAGTCCTGCGTGTACAGGACGGTGAGGGTGCCTCCGGCCTTGGCGGCGGTGGCGTCGTCCCCCGAACCGCAGGCGGAGGCGCCGGCGACGGTGCCGAGCGAGGCGGCGAGAGCGAGGCAGGTTCTGACCGGACGTTTCATGGCGTCTCCGTGCATCGACGGGCGGAGTGCCATATAAAATAGTACAGTGCAATTGCACTACAAGCCCCGTTATCGAATCTCCACATCCAGGACTTTCACATGGACGACCCTGCAGCCGGCCGCTTCGCGACGGGCAGCCACGACCTGCCCGTCTCCGAGACCCTCGCCTCCTTCATGACCCGGGACTGGGCCCCGAGCGGGAAACCGCTCCCGGTGCGCCGGTCGGTGGCGCCGTACGCGGAGAAACGCCGCGCGGCCCTGTCGGCCCTCTTTCCCGGCGAACGCCTTGTCCTGCCCGCAGGCCCCCCGAAGGTGCGCAGCAACGACTGCGACTACCGATACCGCGTGCACACCGCGTACGCCCATCTCACCGGGGACACCGGCGCGGACACCGGAACCGGCGCCGTGCTGGTGCTGGAACCGACCGCCACGGGCCACGACGCCGTCCTCTACCACCGGCCCCGGTCCTCGCGCGACGACGCGGGCTTCTTCCGCGACCGCCGCCACGGAGAGTTCTGGGTCGGCCCCCGCGCCGCCCTGGCCGAGACCGAGGAGAGGCTCGGGCTCGCCTGCGCGCCGCTGGACGACCTGCCCGGCGCGCTCGGCGGCCCGGTCCCGGCCCGGGTGATCCGGGGCGTGGACCCCGAGGTCGACCGGGCCGTCCCGGCCCGCGCCCCCGAGCTCGACGCGGAGCTGGCGGCCTGCGCCGCCGAGCTCCGCCTGGTCAAGGACGACTGGGAGATCGCCCAGCTCCAGGCCGCCGTCGACCACACGGTGGACGGCTTCACCGCGGTCGCCGCCGGGCTGGCGCGCGTCACCGGGATGCCGCGCGGAGAGCGGTGGGCGGAGGGCACCTTCGAGCGCGTCGCGCGCATCAAGGGCAACGGCGTCGGCTACGACACCATCGCCGCGGCCGGGGCGCACGCCTGCGTCCTGCACTGGACGCGCAACGACGGCACGCTGCGCATGGGCGAGATGCTCCTGCTCGACGCCGGGGTCGAGACCGACACCCTCTACACCGCCGACATCACCCGCACCCTCCCGGTGAGCGGGTGGTTCACCCCGCGTCAGCGGCAGGTCTACGACCTCGTCTACCACGCGCAGGAGGCGGGGCTGGCGGCCGTCCGCCCGGGCGCCCGCTTCCGCGACTTCCACATGGCCGCGATGCGCGTCATCGCCGAAGGCCTCCAGGACTGGGGCGTGCTGCGCAGCGCCGAGGACGCCCTCGATCCCGAGTCGGGCATCTACCGCCGCTACACCCTCTGCAGCAGCGGGCACATGCTCGGCCTGGACGTCCACGACTGCTCGGCGGCGCGGGCCTCCCAGTACCTGGACGGGGAGCTGCGCCCCGGCCACGTCCTGACCGTGGAGCCGGGCCTCTACCTGCAGCCCGACGACCTGACGCTGCCCCCGGAACTGCGCGGCATCGGCGTGCGCATCGAGGACGACGTCGTCGTCACCGAGACCGGCGCCCGCCTGATGTCCTCCGCCCTTCCCCGCCATCCCGAGGAGATCGAGAACTGGATGCAGTCCCTGAAGGACTGACGCGGCGAAGGGGCGGCGCGGTGCCCGGGGCCACCGGGCACGGCGCCGCCCCTGTGCGCGGGCCGGCGGAGGTCAGCCGCTGAGAAGGGACACCCCCAGACCGGACAGGGCCCGTCCGATGGGCTCGTGGATCATTCCGCATCCCGAGTTCGGACCGCCGCTCAGGATGCCGTGGGCGTAGTTCCCGTCGAAGACGCCGCTGCCGCTGTCACCGGGCCCGTCGCAGGCGGTGCTCCAGGTCATGCCGGACAGCGTCCGGTCCGGGTAGGACACGGTGGCGTCGACCTCGGTGATCGACCCGCAGGTGTAGCCGGTGGTCGAGCCCTGCTTGCAGACGTAGCCGCCGACGTAGTCGCTCTGGCTTCCGTAGACGGACGTCTGGGGGAGCACCCAGCCCCGGGGCTGCCACCAGCCCGGATTGTCGACCGAGACCGCGGCGTAGTCGCCGTACCACCCGAAGGTGTAGTCCGCGGCGCCGCCCACGTTCTGGTAGCCGTAGCTGTAGGTCGACACGTCCCACCAGTAGCCGAGCTCGGCGCAGTGACCGGCGGTGAGCATGTAGTACCGGCTGCCGGAGTAGGTCATGAACGCGCTGGTGCAGCGCGCTCCTCCGGTGAAGATGGCCAGGCCGGACCGGAGCGGCGGGTCGCAGCTGTAGTCGTCGTAGCAGTACCGGGGCACCGACTTGTGGGCGTAGGTCGACACCTTGACCGCGCCGCCGAACGTCCGGCGCGCCCAGCCGACGACGTCGCGCTGGGCCGGGGTGAGCGCGGCGCCCTTGAGGCTGCTCAGCTTCACGGCGTTGCCGGACGTGACGATGCCGGTCTGCAGGCCGTTCTCGGCCCCCTTGTTGGCGGCGGCGACCCGCTCGGCCAGGGAGGCGGACACCCGCTGGAGGTGCCCGAAGCCGTACCGGACCTTCTTCGTCCTGGTCGTGCCCAGACCGGCGGCCTCCGCCTTCGCCCGCACCCTGGCCGACGCGCCGGCTCCGGTGACGCCGACGGTGAGCTCGCCGCCGCGGGCCTGGTCGATCCAGGCGCCGCCGTACGCGGCGCCGAGTTCCTTGCCGAGCCGGGACGCGAGCTTGAACTGCGCGGGCTGCCGGTCGGCCCGGCGGCCCGCCTCGGCCACCGAGACCCGGTGGTCCTTGGCGATCTGCTTGACGAGCGTGGCTTTGGCCTCCTGCTGGGACTGGATCCGGGGCGGGTGGGGGGAGGTGGCGGGGGGCGCGCCACGGCCACCGGGGGCGTCGGCGTGTGCCGGCGCCGCCGGTGATGCCGCGGTCAGGGCGGCGGCCACGGCGACGGCCGCGGCGGCCCTTCTGCGATTCGGGCGGACCATACGGGAGCCTCCTTCGCGGACGGGGGTGCCGCGGCGTCCGGCCGCGGCGTCCGCAATGCAATGTGAAATTGCACTGTAAAATGTGAAACAGCACTTGCCAAGGGCCGTGTCTCCGGCGTCAGCCCAGCTCCGAGCGGTTATGGCCGGATCCGGTCAGAGGGAGTGCGGGCGGAGGCCGCCCTCAGCGGTGGTCGCCCCGCACGTGGTCGAGGTGGCGCGTCATGAGCTCCCGCGCCTTCTCGGCGTCGCCGGCGACGAGCGCGTCCAGCAGCCCGAGGTGCTCCTCCGCCGACGCCACCAGCGTCTCGGCCGGGGCGGGACGGGCGAGGCCGTGCATCTGCGAGCGGCCCCGGAGGTCGAGGACCGTCCGGACGAGCGTCCGGTTGCCGGTGAGTTCGAGCAGCTCGGCGTGGAAGCGGTGGTCGGCGTCGAGGAAGCCGACCGGGTCGCCTTCCCGGGCCGCCGCGAGCGCCTCCTCGGCGAGGGCCCGCAGGCGCGGACGGGTCGCCTCGGGAACGGCGCCGGCCAGCCGCGCGACGGCGGGGACCTCGACCAGCTCCCTGAGCTCGGTGAGTTCGGCGAGGTCGCGGGCCGACGGCCGCACGACCCGGAAGCCCCGGTTGCGCACGGCCTCGAACAGGCCGTCCCGCACCAGGTCGATCATGGCTTCGCGGACCGGCGTGGGGGAGATCCCGAACTCGTCCGCGAGGGTGGGGGCGGAGTACACGACGCCCGACCGCAGCGTGCCCGTCGCCAGCGCCTTGCGCAGCGCCTCGGCCACCTGGCCGCGCAGGCTGCTCTGGCCGCCGAGGTCAGGCAGCCCGACCAGGGCATCGGCCACCGGATCCATTGGCCCTCCTCACCCACGATCAGAATACCGCCACGTGGGCGGCCCGGAGGCCCGGCGAGACAAGATCACGAAGGCGGGCCGCGCGGGCACGGTCACGGGAGCGCGGTCACAGCAGCGGGTGCACCTGGGGGTGGGCGCGCCACCACGCCTCGAAGGTCGGATGGCTGGCGGTGTGCTCCAGGTAGGCGGCCGCCAGCCCCCGGTAGAGGGCCGCGGCCTCCTCCTCTCCCAGGCGGTCCCGCCGCCAGGCGACGATGAGCCTGGCGACCTGCGGTTCCCCGGCGAGGGGCCGCACGACCGTCCCGGGGTGCGGCGGCCAGGACGGGTCCACCATCCGGACGCCGTGCCCCGCCGCGACCAGCGGGCACGCCGCCCCGCTCGGCGCCTCGTAGCGCACGATGGGCTCGAAGCCGGCGGCACGGCAGGAGGCCCGCAGGGAGGACAGCGAGCCGTCGTCGGCGCCCGGCGGGGCGATCCACGCCTCGTCCCGCAGGTCGGACAGGTCGATCTCGTCCCTGCCGGCGAGCGGATGGTCCGCGGAGAGGGTGACGAAGATCGGGTAGCGGGGCACCAGGGTGCGGCTGACCACGGGAGCCGCGATCGGGACGTCGAAGCCCTCCATGAGCCCGATCAGCGCGGCGTCCAGATGGCCGCGCGCGAGGGCGTCGCCCAGCAGGGCGGAGGAGGGCTCGATGCGCAGCGAGACCTCGCGGCCGGGAAGGGCCTCGCCCACCCGCGCGACGATGCTCCCGACGCAGGCGAGGTGGACGCATCCGAGGCCGAGGGTCTCCTGCGGGCTCCGCGGTCCGCGCAGGTCGCCGAACAGCGTGTCCATCTCGGACAGGATCGTCCGCGCCCGGCTGATGACCTGGCCGCCGAGCGGCGTCGGCTCCAGACCGGACCGGCTGCGGGTGAACAGCGCTCCGCCGACGATCTCCTCGACCCGGCGGAGCTGGTTCGACATTGCGGGCTGGGACATTCCCATCCGGGCCGCCGCCCGGGTGACGCTCCCTGTCTCCGCCATCGCGCACACCATGCGAAGGTGACTGATGTCGAGATCCATAGCTGGAAATTATGCATCAGCCGATGACCCGCGACTCGGACCGACCGCAATAATTCCGGTACTCCTCCACACAGGTGGGCGATCACGGCGCCGGCGGCACCTCACCCTCGGTCTCCCGGCCGTGATCGCGCGTATGGAAGAAGGGAGATCCCGTCTCGCCGGCCCCCAGGTTGAGAGCCCTTCTCACCCTTTTTCTCTCCTGGGGGCCGGACGCGCCGCCGACAACTCTCGTGGAAAGCGATCGCTCATGCCGGATAATCCGCAGACGGTGGAGATGGCGGGGTCGAAACTGGCCGACGGCGCGTTTCCGGCCTGGTCCTTACCGCCCGGGCCGGCGGCGGCGGCGTTCGCGCGCTCCCTCGCCCGGTCGGTGTTCGCGGAGCTCGGCATGCCCGCGGACGACGCGCAGACGATCATCTCGGAGCTCGCCACCAACGCCGTCGTGCACGGCGATCGGGACCGCGCCGAGGTGTGGGCGTATCTCAGCCGCCGCCCCTCTCCCCATCTCACCCTCAAGGTGTTCGACGCCGCGCCCTGGCGGGGCGCCGGCGCTGCCGGCCCGGCGGACGCCGCCGCGCCGACCGCCGGGGAGCCCGCCGCCGACGCCTGCGGCGGCCGCGGGCTGATGCTGGTGAACGCGCTGACCGAGGAGGCCGGGGGCTGCTGGGGCGTCCATCCCACCCGCCGCAGGCTCGGCCCGGACCCGGTGTCGGGCAAGGCCGTCTACTTCACGGTCCCGCTGCCGGAGGCGTCCGCGGCCGCCCTGCCCCCTCCGGCGCCGGGCCCGGTGCCCGAAAGGCTGCGCGAGCTCGCCGCCGCGCGCGGGCTGCCGGCCCGCGTCTCGCTCGGTGCCGAGGCCACGGTGGTGCACTTCGGGGCGGGGCTGTGGGTCTGGGTGAAGGACGGGGCGCTGCTGTTCGAGCTGCCGGGACGGGGCGTCGTCCGGCACCCGCCGTCGGACGCGGTCGAGGTCGTCGAGCAGATGGTCCGGCTGAGCGAGGAGGGCGCGGCCCGCGCCCCCGCCCCGCGCGCGCCGTCGTGGGACCTGTGCTGACCGGCGGTCCGGTGCCGGGCGGCGCCCCGCCTCACCGGCCCTCGGGCCGGTCCGCCCAGATCCCCCGGACGTGCCGGAGGTGGTGGCGCATCAGCGCCTCGGCGCCCCGCGCGTCGCCGTTCGCCACCGCCTCGATCAGGTCCTCGTGCTCGCGGGCGGACGGTTCGAGCTCGCCCCGCTCCGCCAGCCGCGGCACCCCGTAGAGGCGGGACTTGTAGCGCAGCTCGCTCACCAGCCGGACGAGCTGGGCGTTGCCGCCGAGCCCGAGCAGCGCGAGGTGGAAGCGGTGGTCGGCGTCGATGTAGGCGACGACGTCCCGCCGCCCGGCCGCCGTGACGATCTCCTCGGCCAGCGGCTTCAGCGCGCGGACCTGCGCGGCCATGCCGGCCCGCGCGAGCCGCACGGCGGCGGGGATCTCGATCAAGGAGCGGACGTCGGTGATCTCGTCCAGCTCGTCGTCGGACAGCTCGGGGACCCGGAAGCCCTTGTTGCGGACGACCTCGACCAGCCCCTCCCGGGCCAGGTCGATCATGGCCTCCCGGACGGGGGTCGGGGACACGCCGAACCGCTCGGCGATGGCCGGCGCGGAGTACACGACGCCCGAGCGCATCCCACCGCTGACGATCGACGCGCGCAGCGCGTGCGCGATCTGGACCCGCACGCTCTTGCGCGGGCCGAGCGAGGGCAGGTTCGGCATCATCGCTCCGTGAGGCGCGAGAGGATCCGGGCCTTCCCGCTCTGCCAGTTGGCCTTCAGGGCCTCGACGGCCCCCTCGACGTCCGCGTCGACCAGGCGTTCGGCGATCCGCTCGTGCTCCTCGGCCGAGCGCTCCAGCACCTCCCAGTCGCCGACCACGACGCGCTCGTAGCGGTGCATGGTGAGCTTCAGCGAGGTGATGAGGTCCATCAGCCGCTCGTTGGGGCAGCCGGACAGCAGGAGATCGTGCCAGGCGTCGTCGTAGCGCTCTATCACGGCGTGCTCCGCCTCGGGGACGGAGAACGCGCGGGCCTCCTCCAGGAGGCGCGGGGCGACCGCGCGCAGGAACTCGGGGTCGGTCGACTCCAGCGCCAGGGACTCCAGCGCGGCGACGATCGTGGTGAGGTCGTCGAACTCCTTCGCGCTCATCGGGGCGAACCGGAACCCCTTGCCGCGCTCGCTGACGATGATGCCCTCGCGCTCCAGCCCGATGAGCGCCTCGCGGAGCGGGGTGCGGCTGACGCCGAGGTCCGCGGCCAGCACCATCTCGTTGATCGCCTGTTCGGGGTCGAACTCCCCCTTGCCCAGCCGGTCGAGGATCTCGTCCTTGATCTGTTCGCGCAGGGGGCGGCGGTCGATCGGCATGCTGTGGTCTTCCTCTCCTGGTGGATCGGACGGTCGGGCCGTGACCGGCGGTCAGGCCGTCCCGGCGCCGTCGACCGGGATGACGGCCCCGCTGACGAACGCGGCCGCGTCGCCGGCGAGGAACGCCACCATCGCCGCGATGTCGGCGGGCCGGCCGATCCGGCCGAGGGGGCGGTCCGCCGCGTCGGCGTAGAACGCCTCCGCCGATTCGCCGAGCTGGCGGGCCTCCTCGGCGAGCATGCCGGTGTCGGTGTCGCCGGGGCACACGCAGTTGACCCGGATGTTCTGCGGCCCGTGGTCGATCGCCATGGCCCGGGTCATGTTCACCACGGCGCCCTTCGAAGCGCAGTAGGACACGGCCCGCGCGCCGCCCTGGATGCCCCAGCCCGAGCCGGTGTTGATGATACTGCCGCCCCCGGCGGCGGCCATCAACGGTATCGCCGCCCGGCTCATCAACAGGATCGATTTGACGTTGACGGCCATCACCAGGTCCCAGTCGTCCTCGGCGATCTCCAGGACGGTGGAGCGGCGGATGACGCCGGCGTTGTTGAACAGGACGTCCACGCCGCCGAAGGCGTCCCGCGCGGCGGCGACGATCCGCGCGCAGTCGGCCGCGGAGGAGACGTCCCCGCGCACGAAGGCGGCCCGGCCGCCCGCGGCCTCGATCGCCTTCGCGGCCTCCGCTCCGGCCTCGTCGACGTCGGCCAGGACGACCGCGGCGCCGAGCTCCGCCATCAGCTCGGCGGAGGCCCGCCCGATGCCGCCCGCGGCCCCGGTGACCACGGCGGTCTTGCCTTCGAGTGAGTTCACGTTCGGTCTCCCT
Organism: Actinomadura sp. NPDC048021; assembly: GCF_040653135.1. NCBI lineage: Bacteria > Bacillati > Actinomycetota > Actinomycetes > Streptosporangiales > Thermomonosporaceae > Actinomadura > Actinomadura sp. NPDC048021. Next base: position 109,514 of record NZ_JBEZJQ010000006.1, on the reverse strand, counting down.
TTCATCGGACGGGGTACATGGCGAACCGGCCGTGCCCGGTCAGCACGGGCAGGTGGCCTCGCAGGGAGGCGTCGAGGTCCTCGTCGCCGGTGTCGACCAGCAGCGGGCGGCCGCCGAGCGAGGCGAGCTTGGCCTCGGTCGCCGCCGCGGCGAGCCGGTCGCGGCCGGCGGCGCGCAGCACGGCGGGGGAGATCTGCTGGTTGCCCCTGCCGAAGAGGAAACCCTGCCCGCCGATCGGAGTCACGGCTATCCACGCGGGCGTCGCGCCCGCCAGCGCCTCCAGTTCGGCGGCGGCGGCGTCAGCCGCGACGACCGTCCCGTCGCCCGCCAGCACGTTGACGCCCATGAGGGGGACGTCGGCGCCGAGGGCGGCCGCGACGGCGCGCATCGTCGTGCCGGGCCCGAGCACCAGCAGGCCGGACGGCCCGGCGCGCTCCGCGAGCCCGGCGGCGATGCCGGCGACCGACGACGGATCCGCGACCGTGCCGCCCACCTTCCGCTGCTGCACGCGCACCGGGATGTCGGGCACCCGCACGTGGCCGTACAGGCGGGCGGAGACGCGGCCGTCCCGGACGGCGTCCTCGTCCAGGTCCATCACCTCGGCGTCCCGGATCCGCACGCCGCCGGCGGCCATCAGGGCGGCCGCCTCCCCGGCGGCGCGGGGCGTGGCCCCGAACACCGCCGAGTGCATCTTCACGCCGGTGGGCACGCCGAGCACGGGGACCGAGGACCCGACCGCGTCCAGCACGTCGCGGGCCGTCCCGTCGCCGCCGGCGAACAGCAGCAGGTCGACGTGCGGCGCGAGCGCGGCCGCGGCGCGCACGGTGTCGGCCGCCGTGGTGGGCTCGCCGGGCCGGTACCGGACGTCGGGGACCAGCCCGGCGCGCAGGACGGCGCCCTCGCCCATGGACCCGCCCGCGGTCGCCACCGCGAACGGGACGCCGAGCCGGGAGCGCAGTTCCGCCAGCGCGGTCGCGGCGCGCTCCGGCGCGCGCGGCGTCGCGCCCAGCGCCCGCGCCCTCTCCTGGACGCCGGCGCCGTCGCTGCCCTTGAGCCCGACCCGGCCGCCGAGCCCGGCGACGGGGTTCACCACGAGCCCGATCCTCATCGCGGCCTCATTCCCCGAGGATCTTCCGGCGGTACGCGCGCCAGGTGACGGCCCAGGTGGCCGGGTCGTCCAGGACGTCCTGGCGGGCGCGGTGCACGGTGGAGCGGTGCGGCGCGGTCCGGACGGTCTCCGGGTCGTCGTAGGCCTCGCGGGCCACCTCGGCGAGGATGGCGGCGTACTCGTCCAGCTCGGCCCTGGAGTAGGACTCGGTCGGCTCCAGCGTCATCGGCTCGGGGACGACGTAGGGGTGGTGGCTCGTCCAGTAGTGGGTGCCGAAGTCGGCCGCGCGGATGCCGATGTCCTCGCTGTGCACGCCGGTCTCCTCGGCGAGCCGCTCCCAGCTGTAGCGGACCTGCTCGACCCGGGGCCGTCCCGGCGCGTACGGCACCGACGCCCCGCGGATCTGGAGCACCTTCGCCATCAGGTAGTTGTTGTTGAGGACGGCCACCTCCGCGGCCTCGCGCAGCCCCGCGCCGCCCAGTGACATGATCCAGGCGTAGGCGCGCACCAGGTTCGGCACGACGCCGTAGAACGGACGGATCTTCCCGATCGACTCGGGCCGGTCGTCGTCCAGGCGGTAGCGGGTGCCGTCGAACTCGACCGTCGGCGTCGGCAGGTAGGGGGCGAGCTCCGCGGTCACGCCGCAGGCGCCCGCGGCGGGCCCGCCGCAGGCGTGCGGCGTGGAGAACGTCTTGTGCAGGTTGAAGTGGCACAGGTCGAACCCGGTGTCGCGGGCGCGGGTGATGCCGAGGATGCCGTTGGCGTTCGCCTGGTCGTAGGCGCACAGTCCGCCGGCCTCGTGCACGATCCGGACGAACTCCTCGATCCGCGGGTTGAACAGCCCGGTGTCCTCGGGGTTGGTGATGAGCAGGGCCGCGGTGCGGGGACCGACGGCCTGCCGGAGCGCCTCGATGTCGGGGTAGCCGTCGGCGTCCGGGTACAGGGTGATGACCTTGAACCCGGCCGTCTTCGCGCACGCCGCGTTGGACGGGTGCGAGAAGATCGTGGTGATGACCTCGTCGCGGGTCTCGGCCTCCCCGCGCGCCGCGAAGTAGGCGCGGATCATCGCGACGTTGGTGTAGATCGCGGCGGAGCCGGCGCCCGGCTGGAGGGTGAACCGGTCCATGCCGGAGACCTCCCGCAGCAGCCCCTCCAGCCGGTACATGATCTCCAGCACGCCCTGCACCGTCCGCTCGTCCTGCAGCGGGTGCAGCCCGGCCACCTTCGGGTCGCGGACGAACCGGTCGTTGACCTTGGGGCTGTACTTCATGGTGCAGGTGCCCTGGCCGACGTCGACGTTGAAGTCGGCGCCGAGGTTCTCCTGGGACAGCCGCAGGTAGTGCCGCAGCACCTGCGGCTGCGACAGCTCCGGAAGCGCGGGCGGCGCGGCGCGGCGCAGCCCGTCCGGGAGGACGACGTCCGCGGGCGCCTCCGGGAGCGGGGGCAGCACGCCGCGCTCGCCGGGGGAGCCCAGCTCGAACAGCAGCGGCTCGTCCCACCGGGCCTGGTGGAACCGGCGCAGCGGGGGCTTCGGGCCGATCTTCGCGTCGGCGGGGGAGAGGGGGGAGGGGGTCGGGCCCGTCTTCACTTGGCGATCTCCTGGAGGGTCTCGGCCAGCCGGTCGATGTCGTCCTTGGTGTGGATCTCGGTGACGCAGTACAGGGCGTCGGTCCCGGACAGGACCCTGCCGCCGAAGATCCCGTGCTCCAGCAGCGCCTCGCCGATCTCGGCGGCGGTCCGCGAGCCGGTGAAGCGGAGCGTGAAGTCGGCGAAGTGGGGGGCGTCCGCGTAGGGGGTCTCCACGCCGGGCACCCCGGCCAGCCGGTCCAGCGCGTACCGGGTGTTCGCCAGGATCGTCTCGGCGACCTCGCGCATGCCCTGCGGTCCCATCAGGGCCAGGTAGACCCCGGCGGCGATGCCGTTCAGCGCGGCGGCCGTGCCCACCCACTCCTTGCCCTCCTCGCGGAGGGCGAAGGAGGTGCGCTCGTAGGCGACGTCACCGAAGCCGTACTCGCCCTCGACGCTGGTGGGCGCGAGGCCGAACAGCCGGGAGGGGAACTCGCCCACGTAGAGTTCCTCGTCCCGCGTCGCGACGAAGCCGCCGTTCATCCCGCCGTAGCTCATGGGCAGGCCGAGCGGCTGGATGTCGCCGCAGACGATGTCGGCGCCGTACGCGGCGGGCGGGGTCACCGCTCCCAGCGAGATCGGGTTGCAGCCCACGACGTACTGGGCCCCGGCCTCGTGCGCGATCTCGGCCAGCGACGGGAGGGCGGGGTCGAGGATCCCGGACGCCGAGGGCGCCTCGGCGAACACCGCCGCGACGTCCCCCGCCGCCAGCTCCGCCCGCACCGCGGCCGGGTCGGCCAGGCCGGTGGCGGGGTCCACCGGCACGAGGACCACGTCGTGGTCGGGACGGACATAGTCCTCGATCTTCGACAGCTTGTCGGGGGCGACGGCCGTCACCAGCAGCAGCCGGCGGCGGCCGGTGATCCGTCCCGCCATGCGCAGCGCGGTGGACGCGGCCTGGAAGCCGTCGTACACCGGCACGCTCACGACGTCCATCTCCAGCAGTTCGCCCATCAGCGACTGGTACTCCCAGAGCGCCTGGAAGCGGCCGTGGTCCTCGTACGGCTCGCCCGCGTAGGCGGTGAGGAACTCGCTCCGGTTGACCACCTCGTCGACGACCGCGGGCACGTGGTGGTGGTAGCAGCCGGCGCCGAGGAAGCTGAGCGCCTCCTGGGCGCTGGTGTTGCGCGCCAGCAGCCCGCCGACGTGCCGGACCAGCTCGGCCTCGGAGCGCATCGGCGGGGGCAGGTCCAGCGGCCGGTCCAGCCGGATGCGGCCGGGCACGTCCGCGTAGAAGTCCTCGACGCTCCGCGCGCCGATCGCCGCCAGCATCTCCCGTTTCACCTCGGGCACCGAGTTCGGGATGTAGGGGTGCGCGTTCATCTCGCTCTCCTTCACATTCCTTGCCTCACCCTCTTGACGAGAACACAGGATGCAGTGTGCTGTATACAGCATTATCCCGAATCCCTTGGGGAGGCAAGATGGCGACCAACCCCGGACGGGCGGCCATCGGACGCCGGACCGTCCTGACCGCCGGAGTCGCCGGAGCCGTCTCGGCGCTGCTCGGAACGAGCGGGTGCGCCACCGGAGGCGGCGCCGGGAAGGCGGGGCCGGCGCTCAGCGCCGGCGCCCAGGCCAAGATCGAAGGAAAGATCTCCGTCTGGTCGTGGGACGTCGCGGCGAAGGCGCTCAAGCGGCTCGCCCCGGCCTTCGAGCAGCGCCATCCCGGGACGAGCGTCGACGTCGTCGACATCGGCTACGACAACGCCTACGACAAGATCACCGTGGGGATGAAGGCGGGGAAGGGCCTGCCCGACGTCCTCACCGTCGAGGGCACCCGGCTCCCCGGCTACATCGGCGCCTTCCCCGGCGGGCTGTACGACCTGACCCCGCTCGCCGGCGCGCACCGGGCCGAGTTCGCCCGCGCCGCCTGGAAGGACGTCACCGACGAGCGCGGCAAGGTCTTCGCCCTGCCCTGGGACGGCGGGCCCTGCGCCCTCTACTACCGCGCCGACATGTTCGAGAAGGCCGGCGTCGACCCGGCGGGCATCGCCACGTGGGACGACTACGTCCGCGCCGGGGAGCGGATCAAGGCGGCGACCGGCAAGAAGCTCCTCGTCATGGACCCGCAGGAGGACAGCATGTTCCCGATGCTGCTCCAGCAGCAGGGGCAGGGCTACGTGCGCGGCGGCAGGATCGCCGTCTCGGACCCGCGGGCCGTCCGCGCCGCGGCGCTGCTCAAGACGCTCGCCGACAAGGACCTCGTCGCCTTCGAGAAGGGCTGGGACGGCCTCGTCTCGGCGACCAAGGCGGGCAAGGTCGCCACCACCCCGTACGCCGTGTGGTGGTCGGGAACCCTCACCGACGAGATGCCCGAGCTCAAGGGGAAGTTCGGCGTCGTCCCCCTCCCGGCGTTCGACCAGGGCGGGGTGCGGACGTCCAACGACGGAGGGTCCACCCTCGCCGTCAGCGGCCACAGCGCGAACGCGCGGGCGGCGTGGGCGTTCATCGAGTTCGCCCTCGCGGACGGCGCCAACCAGGTGTCCATGCTGAAGAACGAGGGCCTGTTCCCCGCCTACCTGCCCGCGCTCAAGGACCCGTTCGTGACCGCGCCGCAGCCCTACTACGGCGGCCGGCCCGTCTTCGCGACCTTCGCCGACCTCGCGGACAAGGTGCCCCCGATCGAGATCTCCAAGGACGGACCGAAGGCGAGGGACGTCGTCAACCGCACCGTCTCCGGCATCGTGCTGCACGGCGACGACCCGGCGAAGGCCCTGGACTCGGCGGCCAAGCAGATCGCCGCCGCGACCGGCCGGTCGATCGCCGAGTGACGCCGTGGTCGTCGACGTGACGAAACGGAAACCCGCGCAGAGCGGACCCGCCCGCGCGGCCCGGCCGGACGCGCCGCCCCGGTGGCGGGAGCGCTGGCGCCGCCGGACCACGCCGTGGACGTTCGCGGGCCCGGCGGCGGCGCTGCTGGCGCTCTTCTTCGCCTATCCGCTGCTGGCCGGCCTCTACCAGAGCTTCACCGCCGACCGCGACGGCGTGACGACCTGGGTCGGGCTGGCCCAGTACCGCCGGATGGCGGCGGACCCCGTGTTCTGGGCCGCGCTGCGCAACACCGGGCTGATCCTCGCCGTCCAGGTCCCGGTCATGATCGGGCTGGCGCTGCTGCTGGCGTTCGGGCTGAACCAGTCCTGGCTGCGGCTGCGCTCGGGCTTCCGCATCGCCTACTTCCTGCCCGCCGTCACGATGCTGGTCGCCTACTCGGTGGTGTTCCGCGTCCTGCTCAAGACCGACGGCGGCCTGGTGAACCAGATGCTCGGCGCGGTGGGCCTGCCCGCGGTCGACTGGCTGAACGGCCCCGGCTGGGCGCGGCTGGCGCTGATCGGCTCGATCACCTGGCGGTGGACGGGCTACAACGCGGTCATCCTGCTGGCCGGGCTCCAGTCGATCGCCCGGGAGCAGTACGAGGCGGCGGCCATCGACGGCGCCGGGCCCCTCACCACGTTCGTCCGGGTGGTCATGCCGCAGCTGCGTCCCGTCATCCTGTTCTGCTCGGTGACCTCGACGATCGGAACGCTCCAGCTCTTCGACGAGAACTACGTCCTGACCGGCGGCGGACCGGGCAACGCCACGACCACGCCCGTCCTCTACCTCTACAAGGTGGGCTTCGAGCAGCTCGACTTCGGCTACGCGGCCGCCCTGTCCTGGGTCGTCGTCGCGGTCATCGGGCTGATCTCCTACGCCCAGTTCCGCTTCTTCGGGAAGGAGAGGTCGCGGTGATCCCGGCCGCCGAGGGAAGGGGCCGCCCCCGCGCGGGCCGCGCGCTCGCCCTGCTGCTGCTCCTGGCGGGCGCGCTGATCAGCGCGGCGCCGTTCTACTGGATGGTGGTCGCCTCCACCCGCGACGACTCCGAGCTGTTCGCGTCCCCGCCGCCGTTCCTCCCGGGCGGGCGGTTCCTGCACAACCTGGTGGAACTGGAGCACACGATCGGCTTCGGCCGCGTCATGCTCAACAGCGCGGGCGTCGCCGTCGTCTACACGGTGCTCAGCTCGCTGATCTCCGCCATGTGCGGGTACGCGCTGGCCAAGTACCGGTTCCGGGGACGGCGGCTGCTGCTCGGCGCCGTCCTGGCGACCATGATGATCCCGTTCCAGGTGCTGCTCGTCCCGCTGTTCCAGATGATGGCGAGCCTCGGATGGGTCGACACCTACCAGGCGGTCATCCTGCCGTTCCTGGCCAACTCGTTCGGCATCTTCCTCATGCGCCAGGCGTTCCTCGCCTTCCCGGACGAGCTGATCGAGTCGGCCCGCATGGACGGCGCGGGCGACCTGCGCATCTTCTACCGGATCGTCCTCCCGGTGGTCCGGCCCCAGTTCGGCGCGCTGGTCATCTTCACCTTCATGACGCAGTGGAACGCCTTCCTGTGGCCGCTGCTGATGCTGAACACCGAGGACAAGTACACCGCGCCGGTCGCGCTGTACACGCTCATCGGGCAGAGCCACGTCGACTACTCCGGGCTGATCCTCGGCTCCTTCCTGGCGACGCTCCCCCTGATGTTGATCTTCTTTCTGTTCCAGAAGCAGTTCGTGTCCGGTCTGTTGGGAGGGGCGGTCAAGGGATGATTCGGGTGCCGGGGCTGCTCTACGGCGGGGACTACAACCCCGAGCAGTGGCCCGAGGAGGTCTGGGCGGAGGACGCCCGGCTGATGAACGAGGCCGGGGTCAACCTGGTGACGGTCGGCGTGTTCTCGTGGGCGCGGCTGCAACCGGGCCCGGACTCCTGGGACTTCGGGTGGCTCGACCGGCTGCTCGACCTGCTCGCCGGGCACGGGATCGCCGCCGACCTCGCCACCGCCACCGCGTCGCCGCCCGCCTGGCTGGTGCGCCGCCACCCGGAGATCCTGCCCGTCACGGCGGACGGCGTCCGGCTGGAGTTCGGTTCCCGCCAGCACTACTGCCCGTCCTCCCCGGTCTACCGGGAATCGGCGACGCGGCTGGCCCGCATGATCGCCCAGCGCTACCGGGCCCATCCGGCGGTCGTGCTGTGGCACGTCCACAACGAGTACGGCGACCACGTGACCGAGTGCTTCTGCGCCGCGTCGGCGGCGGACTTCCGGTCCTGGCTGCGGGAGAGGTACGGCGACGTCGCGGAGCTGAACCGCGCCTGGGCGACGGACTTCTGGTCGCAGCGCTACGGCCGGTGGGAGGAGATCGAGCCGCCGCGCACCGCGCCCGGACCGGTGAACCCGACCCAGACGCTCGACTGGCGCCGGTTCTGCTCCGACGCCCTGCTCGGCTGCTACCTGGCGGAGAAGGCCGTCCTGGACGAGGACGGCGGGGGCCTCCCGGTGACGACGAACTTCATGTCGATGTTCAAGCCGCTGGACTACTGGAAGTGGGCGGCGCACGAGGACGTCGTGTCCGACGACGCCTACCCCGACCCGGCCGACCCGGCGGCGCACGTCAACGCCGCGATGAACTTCGACCTGATGCGCTCGCTCAAGGGCGGCCGGCCGTGGCTGCTCATGGAGCAGGCGCCGTCGGCGGTGAGCTGGCGCCCGGTCAACGTGCCGAAGCCGCCCGCGCTGGGACGGCTGTGGTCCTTCCAGGCGGTGGCGCGCGGCGCGGACGGCGTGCTGCACTTCCAGTGGCGGGCGTCGCGCGCGGGGGCGGAGAAGTTCCACAGCGCGCTCCTCCCGCATCGCGGCACCGGCTCGCCGCAGTGGGACCGGACGGTGCGCATCGGGCGCGAGCTCGCCCGGCTCGCCGAGGTCGCCGGCACCCGCACCACGGCCGATGTCGCGATCGTCCTGGACTGGGACTCCTGGTGGGCGCTGGAACTCGACGACCACCCCTCGTCCCGGCTCCGGCTCCAGGAGCTCGTGCTGTCCTGGTACGGCGCGGCGCACGCCCGCAACGCGGCCGTCGACTTCGTCCCCCGCGGCGCGGACCTGGCGCCGTACCGGCTCGTGCTGCTGCCCAACCTCTACATGGCGAGCGATGAGACGGCCGCCTGGCTCGGCTCGTACGTCGCGGACGGCGGCCGGCTGGTCTGCGGCTTCTTCAGCGGCATCGTCGACGAGCACGACCACGTGCATCTCGGCGGCTATCCGGCGCCGCTGCGGGACGTGCTCGGAGTCGTCGTCGACGAGTTCTGGCCCGTCCCGGACGACGCGTCCGTCGAGGTGGCGTTCGGCGACCGCACGGTCCCGGCGACGCTGTGGAGCGAATGGCTGGAGACCGCCGGGGCCGAGACCGCGGCCGCGTACGGGTCCGGGGCGCTCGCCGGCCGCCCGGCCGTCACCCGCAACGCGCACGGCGCCGGGCGGGCCTGGTACGTGAGCTGCCACCTGGGCGACGGCATCGGGATCGTGCTGGACGAGGCGTTCGCCGACGCGGGCGTCCGCCCGGTGCACGCCGTCCCGGACGGGGTCGAGGCCACCCGCCGCGACGGGCCCGCCGCGTCCTACCTCTTCCTGCTCAACCATCGCGACGCCGAGACGGACGTGCCCGTCCCGGACGGCGTCGACCTCCTGTCCGGCGCCGCCGTGCGGGACACGCTGCGGCTGCCCCCGCTCGGGGCGGCGGTGCTCAGGACGACCCACCCCCACCCCGAAAGGTGATCATGCGACGACCGCTCCACGCCCTGGCCGGGCTGACGCTCGGCTCCGCCCTCCTCGTCACCGTCGTGCCGGCGTCCTCCGCGGCCGAGCGGAGGACGGGGCCGGAGGGCTACGCCGACGTGCTCGACCTGCACGGCGTCCCGTCCAACGCGCTGCCCGCCGAGGTCAACGAGGTCAACGTCTTCAGCGACCGCGGCGCGTGGCACGCCTACGCCCTGCCGCGGCCGGGGGACAAGGACGCGTACGGCGGGTTCTCCGGGCCGCTCTACATCGCCCAGGAGTACCCGTGGTGGCTGAGCAAGGCGTTCAGCCGGATCCGGCTGCGCGCGGACGGCCGGGACCTCGACCTCGGCGCCGCCGGCGCGCCCCGGCTCACCGCCCTCCCCGGGATGCTGCGCCAGGTCTACGACCTGCCGGGACTGCGGCTCACCCTCGAACTGCGCTTCGCCTCCGGGCACAGCGCGCTCGTCCGCGCCTCCATCGCCAACACCGGAAACGGCCCCCGGACGGTGGAGGTCGGCTGGAGCGGTTCGCTCCTGCGCCCGGACGACGAGCCGATGAGAAGCGCGCCGTCCCTGCACGCCACGGCGCGCGGCGTCGCGGTCGGCTTCGCCCGCGTCCGCGAGCAGTGGGACTACCTCACCGACGGGACCGAACGGTTCGAGGTGACCCACGCCGACCCCGTCCGCACCACCGTCGCCGGCGACTCCTACCGGACCGACCTGGCGCGCCCGCTGACCCTCGCGCCGCGCGGCTCGTCCGCGCTGACCTGGACCGAGACCTACACCTTCACCGCCGCCGAACGCGAGCGGGAGGCCGCGGCCGTCCGCGACCTGCTGCGCCGCCCCGGCAAGGCGATCGGCGACACCGACGCCCGCTGGCGCCGGTACGTCGCCGCCGTCACCGCCGACGTGCCCGCGGGACGGCGGCGGCTCGCGGTCAAGGCGCTCGAAACCCTCGTCACGAACTGGCGCGGCCCGGCCGGGAGGCTCGACCACGGCGGCATCACGCCGTCCATCTCCTACAAGTGGTTCACCGGCGGCTTCTGGGCCTGGGACACCTGGAAGCAGGCGGTCGGCGTGGCGGGCTTCGACCCGGCGCTCGCCCAGTCGCAGATCAGGTCGATGTTCGACCACCAGATCACCGCGGGTTCGCGTGACCGGCCGCAGGACGCCGGGATGATCCCCGACTGCCTCTTCTACAACGACCCCGCCCGCGGCGGCGGCAACTGGAACGAGCGCAACACCAAGCCGCCGCTGGCCGCCTGGGCGGTCTGGGAGACCTACCGGCGCAGCGGCGACGTCCGGTTCCTGCGCGAGATGTACCCGAAGCTGGTCGCCTACCACGACTGGTGGTACCGCACCCGGGACCACGACCACGACGGCCTCGCCGAGTACGGCGCGACCGTCGACCCGGCCAACGACACCCCGGAGGCCCGGCGGCAGGCCGCCGCCTGGGAGAGCGGCATGGACAACGCCCCGCGCTTCGACGCCGCGCTCGGCACCACCGCCGTCGAGAACCGGGACGCCGCCGGACGGGTCGTGGGCTACTCGCTGAACCAGGAGTCCGTCGACCTCAACTCCTACCTCGCCGCCGAGAAGGGCTACCTCGCGGCGATCGCGGAGCGCCTCGGCGACCGGGCGGCGTCCCGCCGCCTGACCGCCCAGGCGCGGACGCTCACCGCCGCGATCCGCACGGCGATGTACGACCCGGCGACCGGCTACTTCTACGACACCGACCTCGCGACGGGGCGGCGCCTCACCGACCGGGGCCGCGGCATCGAGGGGGCGATCCCGCTCTGGGCGGGCGTGGCGACCGGGCCCCAGGCGGCCGCCGTCCGCGGCAGGCTGACCGACCCGGAGGAGTTCGCCACCCCGATGCCGTTCGCGACGGTGGCGAAGAGCTCGCCGTACTTCGCCCCGGAGAAGTACTGGCGCGGCCCCGTCTGGCTCGACCAGGCGTACTTCTCCCTGGAGGGCCTGCGGAGGTACGGCTACCGCGCCGACGCGTCCGCCCTCGCCGACCGCCTGCGCGGCTCGGCGTCCGGCCTGCTCGGAGACGCGCCGATCATGGAGAACTACAACCCCCTGACGGGCGCCCCGCTGAACTCGACCAACTTCAGCTGGTCCGCCGCGTTGCTGCTGGCCCTGGACTGACGCCCGAGCGTCGCCGGCGCCCGGACGGCCCGGGTCGCGCGGGGCCGTTCAGGCGTCGGCGGCGCAGCGGAAACCGGTGTTGCCGGTGGTGGAGTCGGGTGTGTTGGAGGTGCGGGCGGCGACGCGGTAGCGGTTGCAGTAGGAGTCGTGGCAGAGGTACGAGCCGCCGCGCATGGCGCGGGTGTCGCCGTCCCGGGTGAAGGCGTCGGCGCACCATTCCCAGACGTTGCCGACGGTGTTGTAGAGCCCGTAGGCGTTGGGACGGTAGGCGTCGGCGGCGACGGTCCCGGGACGCCCCTCGTGCTGGTCGGGGAACCGGCCGCGCCAGATGTTGCACCGGTCCTGGCCGCGCGGGCGCAGTTCGTCGCCCCACGGGTAGGTGGCCTGATCGAGGCCGCCGCGCGCGGCGTACTCCCATTCGGCTTCGGTGGGGAGGCGCTTGCCCGCCCACGCGGCGTAGGCGGCGGCGTCGTTCCAGGAGACGTGGACGACAGGGTGTTTCCGGCGCTGCCGGACGTGGCTGCCCGGGCCTTCGGGGCGGTTCCAGGCGGCGCCCTCGATGCCGCGCCACCAGGGCGTCCCGGCCGGTGACGGAGCCGTGCGCGCCACGGCCGGGGGCAGAAGGCCCTGGAAGACGTAGGACCACCCGAAGCCCTCGGCCTCGGTCCGGTACCCGGTCTCCTTGACGAACTGGGAGAACTCGGCGTTGGTGACCGCGTGCGGGTCGATGCGGAACGGCTCCACGCGGACGTCGCGGACCGGCCCTTCGCCGTCCCGGGGGTTGGCGTGGACGTCCTCGTTGCCCATGCGGAAGGTGCCGCCGGGCAGCACGATCATGCGGTTGAGGCGCGGAGCGGCGCGAGGGGGCACGGCGGGCCGGGGGAGCCGCGCGGGCTGGGAGAGCCGCGCGGGCTGAGAGAGCTGTGCCGGCTGAGAGAGCTGTGCCGCCCGGCGTGAGGCGGCGCAGCAGGCGGGCATGTCGGCTGAGGTCATGGCTTCCGATGGAGGTGTGCGGGGGACGGGTCCGTCCCCCGCACACCCGGTTCAGGAGACGGTCAGGGTCAGCGGCGCTTCTACGGGCGCCTGGCCGGTCGGCCGGAGGGTGAGGGTGGCCGTGTAGGTGCCGGGGGCTGAGAACGTCCGGTTCGAGACGGCGGTGAACGCGGCGTTGCCGCGCATGTCCGGAATGCTGGCCGCACGGGACGTGGTGAGCGTGACGTCCTCCTGGACGCCGTCGCTCCAGGTGACGGTGCCGGTGAGGGCGCCGGCGGCGGGAGCGGTGACCGTCCAGGCGGCACCGGCGGGCGAGCCCGCCGGGACGGTCCTGTCGGAGCCGAGGGCGGCCGTCCGCCAGGGGACGCCCGCGGTCGGGAAGAAGTTGACGCCCTGGAGCGTCAGGCGTCCGCCGACCATGGCGAGGCGTCCGGTGAAGCCGGTGTAGTCACGCTGGGACTGCGGCGTCCAGCCGACCTCGGCGGTGGCGACCAGGCGCGGGTAGCTGTAGTACTGCGCCTGCGGGAGGCGCCGGATGAACTCGCCCCACAGGGCCGACTCCACTCCGAGGACGTCGCTCTCGGACGTGCCGGGGATGAAGGTTCCGGGGTCCCACCCGTAGTGCCGGTCCAGGCCGCACGGTCCGCCGCAGGCCCACGTGCCGCCCAGGGGCTGCCGGGAGTCCTGCTTCTGCGGGACGTAGGTGTTGGAGGCAGGGGAGAGGATCAGTTTGGCGCCCCTGCCCGTGACGGCGCCGGCCACGGCGGCCTTGTCGCCCGCCCAGTACTGGACGACCGCGTTGCCTCGCGGGAGCGCGGTCCGGGCGGTCTCGTTCCAGCCGACGACCGTCTTGCCCAGCCCGTCGACCTGGCCGGTGAAGGCGTCGACCATCGCCCGGTAGTCGGCGCCGCTCGTGCTGTGCGACTCGTCCCCGCCGATGTGCAGGTAGGGGCCGGGCGTCATGGCCGCGAGCTGGGTGAGGACCTGCTTGGTGAACTCGTAGGTGACCGGGTTGGCGGCGTCGAACGACGAGTACCCGACGTCGGGGGTGCCGTTGGCGGGGACGGTCGTCTCTCCCGGCTTCAGGGCCGGCTTGGATCCGGCGCTGTTGAGCTGCGGGATCGCGTGCAGGGCGGCGTTGGTGTGGCCCGGCATGTCGATCTCCGGGACGACGGTCATCCCGCTCGCCCCCGCGTACCGGACGATCTCGGCGTAGTCGGCCTTGGTGTAGAAGCCGGTGACGCCGGGTTCGGTGCCCATCTGCTGGCCGCTGGAGTTGCGGGTCATCGCGGTCGAACCCGAAACCGAGGTCAGCCTGCCGTAGTCGATCCCGGAGGGGTTCACCGCGGGGGCGTCCATCGCGATCCGCCAGCCCTGGTCGTCGCTCAGGTGCAGGTGCAGGCGGTTGATCTTGAACTGCGCGGCGGCGTCGATGTACTTCCTGACCTCGTCCACCGGGTAGAAGCTGCGGGCGACGTCGAGCATCATGCCGCGGTGCGCGAACCGCGGATAGTCGGTGATCTCGACGTGCGGCACCGTCCAGGCGGCGCGGGCCTTCGCGGGCGACTCGACCCACTGGGGGAAGAGCTGCCGGAGGGTCTGCACGCCGTTGAGGGCTCCGTTGGCGGTGGACGCCTCGATGACGACCTGCGCCGGGTTCGCGGTGAGGTCGTAGCCCTCCGGGCGGCCCGCGGGGCCGAGCCCGGGGCCGACCTTGACGACGATCGGGTTCCGGCCGGACCTCGCGGGCACGACCGGCAGCCGGTAACCGGTGGACGGCCGCAGCACCTTCGCCAGGTAGGCGGCGGGCGCCGCGGCCCCGCCGCCGACCGCCGCGATGGAGGTCGCCGGATCGAGCCGGTAGCCGGGGCCGTCGCTCGCTTCGACGGACACCGGCTTCGGCACCAGCCCGAGCGGGCCGGCGGCGGGACGGTCCCCGGCCGCGCCGGCCCGCGCGGGCGCGGCGGCGAGCGGGGACAGGGCGGCGGTGAGGACGGCCGCGAGCGAGGCGGCGACCGTGCGGCGGCGGGACAGGGGGACGCGTTGACGGGGCATGGGGGTGTGCCTCCTCAGGGGCGGCCCGGCCGGCCGGACGCCGGCCGGGTCCGGGGGTTACTTGCTGCCGGCGTTCGTGTAGAGGCTCGCGGTGTAGTAGGCGGCCGGGTCGGGGGAGGAGGGCAGCTTGCCCATTGCGACGAAGATGTCGGACAGGCCCTTGTACCAGCCGTTCACCGTCCCGTCCCCGGTCAGCCGGGTCAGCTCCGCCGAGCTGAAGGTCCTGGTGACGGCGGACGCGCCCTTGAACTGCGCGGGCGGCACCTTGACGAACGCGGCCGCCGTCGTCTCGGCCTCGGCCGTGTGGCCGTCCACCCAGTCGTTGGCCTGCTGGAGCACCTTGATGACCTTGCGGACGGTCGCCGGATCGTCCTTCACGACCTGGTTGCGGGCGACGAAGGAGCTCGGGAACGACATCGCCGGGAAGAAGTCGGCGTTCTTGGACAGCTCGACCAGCCCGGGAGTGCGCTTCTTGATGGTGTCGATGAGCGGGTACCAGATCGCGGCGGCGTCCACCTTGCCGGAGGAGAAGGCGGTGACCACCGTGCTCGGGTCCATCGGCACGCGCTTCACGTCCTTCGGGGTCATCCCCGCCTTCTTCAGCGCGAGCTGGAGGAGCATGTCGCCCGACGTCCCCTCGGGCACGGCGACCTTCTTGCCCCGGAGCCCGGCGACGCTCGTGATCCCCGACTCCGGGGTGGCGATGATCCGGTCGGCCTGGCCGAGCATGTTCACCGCGATGATCTTGGCCTTGCCGGACGCGGGCATCCAGGTGGCGCCCGGCCCGATGTAGCCGTAGTCGAGGTCGCCGGCGCCGAGCGCCTGAATCTGGAGCGGGCCGTTGGTGAAGACCTTCAGCCGGGGCTTGAGCCCGGCCTTCTCCCACAGGCCGAGCTTGTCGGCCGCGGCGAGGGTGGCCGCGCCCGAGAAGTCGGCGATGTAGCCGAACTTCACGGTCGTCTCGCCGTCGTGCTCGCCGCCGCAGGCGGCCGGCGGCAGCAGGAGGAGCGACGCGGCCAGCAGGCGCAGAGATCTCATGGTGCTGTCCCTTCGGGGGTCGGGGCGGGGGGCTGGTGGTAGACGGCCGTCCAGACCTCGCGGCGGAGCTCGTCGAACTCCGGCGACAGGCGGATCTCCTCGGTGCGGGGATAGGGCAGCCCGACGTCGACGACCTTGTGGATCCGGCCGGGGCGCGCGGCCATGACGACCACCCGCCCGGCCAGGTACACGGCCTCGTCCACGTCGTGGGTGATGAACATGACGGTGCGGCGCTCGCGGGTCCAGGTGTCGAGGAGCCCGTCCTGGAGCTGGACGCGGGTCAGCGCGTCCAGCGCGCCGAACGGCTCGTCCATCAGCAGCACCGACGGGTCGACGGCGTAGGCGCGGGCGATGGCGCACCGCTGCTTCATCCCGCCGGACAGGGTCTTCGGGAGCGCGTCGGCGAAGTCGGCCAGGCCGACCAGGTCGAGGTAGTGCTCGGCGGTCGCGCGGCGCTCCTTCTTCGACACTCCGGCGATCTTCAGCCCGAACTCGACGTTCTTGCGCGCGCTCATCCAGGGGAACAGCGCGTACTGCTGGAAGATGACGCCGCGCTCGGGGCCGGGGCCCGCGACCCGGGCGCCGTCCACCTCGACGGTCCCGGCGTCCGGTGCGAGCAGCCCGGCGGCGAGGTTCAGCAGGGTGCTCTTGCCGCAGCCGGACGGCCCGACGACGGTGACGAACTCGCCGTCGGCGATGTCCAGCGAGACGCGGTCCAGGGCGGTGAACGAGGCGAACCGGTGGGTGACGTCCCGGAAAGAGATCTTGGTCATCGGCGCTCCTGCCATCCGGTGAGCCGCCGCTCGGCGAGCAGCAGCAGGCGGTCCATCGCGAGCCCGGTGAGCCCGATCACGATCAGCGACACGAAGATGGTCGGGAGCTCGTAGTAGAGCTGCGCCTGCTGCATCCGGTAGCCGAGCCCGCCCTGCGAGGCGATCAGCTCGGCCGCCACGACCGTGGCCCAGGACGCCCCGAGCCCGATCCGCATGCCGACCAGGATGAACGGGGTCGAGGCCGGCACCACCACGTCGGTGAACAGGGTCCGGTCGCCGGCGCCGAGCACCCGCGCCGCGTTGATCAGCGTCCGGTCGACCGAGACCACGCCCTGGTAGGTCGACACGACGCAGGACAGGAACGCGGCCAGGAAGATCACGAAGACCTTCGGGGTCTCGTCGATGCCCATCAGCACCACCGCCAGCGGGATGATCGCCAGCGGCGGGATCATGCGGAAGAACTGGAGCCACGGCTCGAACAGCCCGCGCACCACCGGGTACCAGCCCATCGCGAACCCGACCGGGACCGAGAGCACGACGCCGAGGACGAAGCCGAGCAGCACCCGGCGCAGGCTGGCGAGCAGGTCGTCGAACAGCGTGCCGTCCCCGACCAGCTCCCCGGCGCGGCGCGCCACCGGGAGCGGGCCGGGGAACCCGTCGATCCCGCTCCTGGACAGCCCGACCCAGACCGCGAGGCCCAGCGCGGCCGAGGCGAGGGTCAGCGAGGCGGAGCGCAGGCGCCCCCGCCCCCGGCCGGCGGCGGCCATCACGCGACCTCGTCCGCGACGCCGTCGACGTCGGGCGCCCGACCGGCGCCGATGTCGGCCATGTAGCTCATCCAGGTGTAGGCGGGGTCGCCCCGGCGCAGCAGTTCCCTGTAGAGCCGGCCGGTCATGTCCCGCCGCACGTCCGCGTAGGCGGGCGCCGGGTACACGTTCCGCAGCTCGTGGGGGTCGTCCTCCAGGTCGTACAGCTCGTGGACGCTCTCGGGGTTGAACACGAGCTTGTGGCGGCGGTCGCGGATCATCCGCTGCGAGTAGGGGAAGTGGTGGCCGTGGAACTCGGCGACCACCTCGGGGCGCGGGTCGTCCTCCCCGCGGATGAGCGGCAGCAGGCTCCGGCCGTCGCAGGGGTCGCCTGGCGGCAGCCCGGCCAGGTCCAGGATCGTCGGGTGCAGGTCGATCAGCGTGGCGAACTCGTCGACCGCGCGGACGGGCGCGCCCGGCACCCGGATGATCCCGGGGATGCGGTAGATGTCCTCGTACATCGCCGGGCCCTTGTCGTTGAGCCGGTGCGCGCCGGTGAACTCGCCGTGGTCGGCGGTGAACACGACCGCCGTGTCGTCCCACAGGCCGCGCTCGCGGAGCCGGTCGAGGATCCGCCCGGCCTGCTCGTCGATCATCGTGACGTAGCCCCAGTAGACGGCGATCAGCTTGCGCCAGGCGTCGGCGTCGAAGTGGTCGGCCGACCAGTACTCGGCGTAGCGGCGCTGGACGTCGGGCTTGCCGGCGAACGTCTCGGCCATGGACGCGGGCAGCGGCACGTCCGCCGGGTCGTACAGGTCGTAGTAGGCGTCCGGGAGCAGATAGGGCAGGTGGGGGCCGTACCAGCTGCACGTCAGCGCGAACGGCCGCCCGTCGTCGGCGTACCGGTCGATCAGCTCGATCGTCCGGTCGGCGAGGAACCGCTCGACGGTCGCCTCGGCGGGCTGCTCCAGCCGCCCGGCGATCAGGTGGCCGCGCCCGGAGTCGTTGGGGGCCTTGCCGAAGACCGCGTCGCGCACCTTGAACGGCGGGTGCCCGTTGCCCTTGAGCCAGGCCTGGTAGGACGGGTGGTGGAACGGGTTCAGCGCCCCGGGCAGGTGCTCGCCGTCCATGCCGTAGTACTCGGGGCCGCGCTCGCGGCCGATGTGCCACTTGCCGACGTGGCCCACGTTGTAGCCCGCGCCCAGCAGCGGCCGGACGAGGGTGGGGAAGTCGTCGTCCACCTCGTCCTTGGCGCCGCCGTTGCGCTCGGGATTGACGAGCAGGCCGTGGCGGAACGGATGGGTGCCGGTGAACAGGGAGGCGCGGGCGGGGGTGCAGATCGCGGTCGGCGTGTAGAACCGGTCGAACCTGGTGCCCTCGGCCGCCAGCCCGTCCAGCGCGGGGGTGCGCACGACCGGGTTGCCGTAGCAGCCCAGCGTGTCGACCCGGTGCTGGTCGGTCATGAGGATCAGGACGTTGCGAGGGGGCACGGGACTCCGTTCATTAATTCCTGAGGGTTGACAGAAATAGGCGCTTTGTTGCGGGAGCGCAGGTCGGGCCGGGTCTACGGGTCCGCGGGCAGCGGGCCGGGCGGGAGGGGGTCCTGCTCCTTGAGGACCAGGGCGATCGCGCCCATCGCCGAAGCGGCGGGCCCGAGGTCGGCCGGGACGACGTCGAGCGCGCGCGGCTTGCCCGGCAGGGCGAGCTCGCCGATCGCCGACCTGATCGGATCGAGCACCAGGCCGCCGAGCGTGGCGAGGTCCCCGCCGACGACGACGCGCCGGGGGTCGAGCTGGGCCACGGTGCCCGCCAGGACCGTCCCCAGCGTGCGGGCCGCCTCGACGACCACCGCGGTCACCGCGGGCGTCCGGGACCGCGCGGCCTCCAGCAGGTCGTCGGTGCCCGTCAGCCGGACGCCCCGCGACGCGGCGGCCTCCAGCAGCGCCGGCACGCCGATCCGCCCCTCCAGGCAGCCGCGTCCGCCGCAGTGGCACCGCGGTCCCGCAGGATCGACCGAGACGTGGCCGACCTCGCCGGACGCCCCGTGCCCCCCGCGCAGCAGGCGCCCGCCGGAGATGAAGCCGCCCCCGACGCCGAACGCCCACCGCACGTAGACCACGTCGTCGGCCGAGCGCGCGGCGCCCCACGTCTGCTCGGCCAGTGCGGCGAGGCGAGCGTTGTTGTCCACCTCGACGCGGGTGCCGAAGGCGGCCTCCAGCCGTTCGGCGGCCCGCCGCCGGCGGGCGGGGCCGTCCATCGCCCCGACCAGGCCGATCCCGATGGCCTCCAGCGCGCGCAGCCCGATGCCGCGGTCGTCGCAGACCTTGCGGACCAGCGCGATGGCGAGGTCTGCCTGCTCGCTCTCGTCCGCGTCCGGCGCCGAGTCGTCCACCGCGGTGGCGACGACCTGCCGGGCGATGTTGGCGATCGCGACCCGGATCCGCCGCCGGCCGAGATCCACGCCGATCAGCAGCCCGGCGTCGGGGTTGAGGGAGACGCGGGTCGCCGGCCGCCCCCGGCCGCGGGGCCGGCCGTCGTCCTCGGCCCCCGACTCGATCACCGCGCCGCGCTCCATGAGCTCGGAGATGATGGCGAACAGCGTCGTGCGTGACAGGCCGGTGCGCTCGGTGAGCCGCGTCCGGCTCATCGGCCCCTCGCCGCGCAGCGCCGCCAGAACGGCGCCCTCATGGGCCTGCCGGAGCCGTTGCAGCGCGTCAGCCCGCTTCTCCATGCCGGGAAGCATGAACGATGCACCCGATTAATGTCAATGCTCCGGACGAAAACCTCCGTGTCGACGGCACCCGCATCCGGGCGGGCGTCGCCGGCCCCGGCCGGCCGCCCGTTCAGGGCCGGCGCGCGGTGATGATCCAGGCGCGCGAATCGAACCGGACACCGTCGCCGTCGAGGTGAGCTGAGAGCGTCTCGCGCAGGCGGGCGACCGCACGCGCCGAGGCGTCGGGGCCCAGCCGCCGGAGCGCCTCGCTCGTGGAGGTGAAACCGCGGACCCAGCCGAGGGCGGCGTCCACGTCCGGCCCGTAGTAGACGGGTTCGTGGACGTCGGTGAAGGCGATGTCGGCGAAGCCCGCAGCGCTGAGAATCCGCTCGGCGGTCTCCGGGTCGCCGAGAGAGAACGCGTCCGGTCCGGAGGGAGCGGCGGCCTCCGCTTGCCCGGCCCCGGCGAGGGCCTGGCGGATGGCGACCTCCCATTCGTTGCGTTCGGCGGGCTGCCACACCATCATCACCAGGCGCCCGGCCGGCCGCAGCCCCCGCCCGACGTTGGCGAACGCCGCGACCGGGTCGTCGAAGAACATCGTGCCGAACCTGCTGATCGCCAGGTCGAAGCGCTCGGGCGGGAAGGGGTGGACCTGCGCGTCGGCGCGCTCGAAGGAGACGTTGCCGACGCCCTCGGCCCGCGCCAGCTCCCGGGCGCGCTCGATGGCGGGCGCGGAGACGTCGACCCCGAACGCGCTGCCCGCCCGGGCCGCGCGCGCGGCCTGCCGGGTCGTGTGCCCGGAACCGCATCCGATGTCGAGGACGTGGTCGTCGTGCCGGACGGCGGCCGCCCGGCGCAGGATCCGGTCGTGCAGCCGCAGTTCGGCGTCGTAGTCGGTGGGGCCCGTCCCGTGGTCCTTCGCGGAGTTTCGCACGGCAGTCTCCTTACCACGGCCGGACCGGCCGCGGTCAGCCCTTGTGGGGGATCTGCTGCACGGTCCCTCCGTCGATGACGAACTCGGCTCCGGTGGCGAAGGACGACTCGTCGCTGGCGAGGAAGACGACGAAGGAGGCGACGTCCTCCGGCAGGCCGGGGCGTCCGAGGGGGATCGGGACCATGTCGTCCGGGATGCCTTCGGTGAGCGGCGTCCGGATCAGGCCGGGGTGCAGCGAGTTGACCCGGACGCCGTGCGGGGCGAGCTCCACGGCGACCGACTTGGTCAGGCCCCGCAGCCCCCACTTCGAGGCCACGTAGCCGTGCGCCCAGGAGGTGCCGCGCAGGCCCTCGATGGAGGAGTTGTTGATGATCGACCCGCCTCCGGCGGCGATCAGCGCGTCGGCGGCCGCGCGGATGCCGAGGAACGGGCCGGTGAGGTTGACGTCGATGATCTGCCGCCACTTCTCCGGCCTGAACCGGTTGACGGCCGCGCCGTTGGCGATCCCCGCGTTGTTGAACAGCACGTTCAGCGCGCCGAACTCGGCGACGGTGGTCGCGACGGCCGCCGCCCAGTCGTCCTCGCTGGTCACGTCGAGGTGCACGTAGCGTCCCGCGTCGCCCAGCTCGTCCGCGACCGCCCTGCCCTCGTCGTCGAGGACGTCGCCGATGACGACCCTGGCGCCCTCGGCGGCCAGGGCCCAGGCGCTCGCCGCGCCGATGCCGCGGGCCCCGCCGCTGATCAGAGCGGTCTTCCCGTCCACACGTCCCATGGTCGCCGTCCCTATCTGCCGGTGCCCCGGTCGGTCAGCGCCGCGGCGAAGACGCCGCGGGCGGTGGTGAAAGGCAGGTCGAGCGGCGTCCGCAGCCCCGGCGGCGCCGCGACGACGTCGGGGATCGCGTTGACGATCCGCCCGGCGCCCGCGGCGATCGCGGCGTAGTTGTGGTCCCCCCTGGCGCTGGTCGGGCAGACGTCGACGCGGTAGGAGGGCTCCCCGACGATCTCGACCCGGTAGGAGCCGCCGTCCTGCGCCGGCTGCGGCCAGTCCGGCCGCAGGTCGCCGCGCAGCCGGGTCGTGTGGTCGATGACGAGGACCTCCCTGCCGCCGGCGACGCCGCTGATCTGGAACCGGACGGCCGCCATCCCGCCGGCCGGGATGTGCCCGGCGGCCACGTCGAACGCCTCCGGCGCCGGCTCCTGCTCGAACCACTCGGTGATCTCGTCGAGCTCGAAGCCGAACCCCCGGGCCAGCATCCGGAGGCTGACGCCCCACGACGCGGCCAGCATCCCCGGGCGCAGGATCTTCGGCAGGTCCCCGACGGGTCGTCCGAAGCCCATGAAGTCGAACATGACCGGACCGCCGTCGTAGGTCGCGTAGTCGGCGATCTCCGAGCAGCGCACCTGCTCCACCCGCTGGCAGGTGCTCGCGATCGCGAAGGGCAGCAGGTCGTTCACCCAGCCGGGGTCCACTCCGGTGGTGAAGAGGCTCGTCCCGCCCGCCCGGCAGGCGTCCTCGACGGGACGGATCATGCGTTCCGGCAGCAGCCCCCAGGGGTAGATCAGCGGCACCGGAGAGGAGGCGACCACGTTGCTGCCCGCGGCGAGGATCGTCCCGATGTCGGCGAGGGCGCCGGGCAGCCGGGTCTCGCCGATCGCGCAGTAGACGGTGCAGTCGGGCCGCGCGGCGAGCGCCGCCTCCAGGTCCGCGGTGGCCGCGACCCCGGTGACCACGTCGAGCCCGGCGAGCTCGCCGGCGTCGCGCCCGACCTTCGCGGGGTTCGAGACGACCAGTCCGGCCAGCTCGAAGCGGGGGTCCTCGATCAGCTGCCCCAGGGCGATGCGGCCGACGTTGCCGGTGGCCACGTGCAGGACGCGGAGGGCCATGGTGCTCCTCGACGGGAGGGGACGGTCGATAGAACGCGTTACCGGGCGCCGTGGGGACGGACGCTTCCGGCGTTCACCGCGCCGCGCCGGTCAGCTGCTGGACACATGTCCAGCATAGGTCGAGGCTCGATCTCGTCGCAATGCCCGGCGGATGCAGCGGGCATCCGGACAGGTGTCCGGACAGGCTTCCAGTTTCATTGGAACACGTTCTACTATGGTGCCGGGCGCTCCGGAGCCGCGCCCGGCGTGGGACCGCGGCGCCGGCACCTCCCCGCCGCCTCGGTCGCAGGTGGACGGGACCGCCGAGGCAAGGAGAACCGCAGATGGCCGACCCGCCGGCGACGCCTCCGAGCCGGTACGCGGGCCTGACCCGCGGAGAGCTCGCGGTCGTCGTGCCGGAGCTGCTCCTGATCGGGCAGCTCATCGACCGCTCCGGGATGGCGTGGTGCATCTCCGCGTTCGGCAGGGAGGAGATGGCGCGGATCGCGATCGAGGAGTGGGCGGCGTCGAGCCCGATCTACACCAGGCGGATGCAGCGAGCCCTGGGCTACGCCCCCGAGGTGCCGGGCGAGGGCGACGTCCCGACCATCTTCAAGGGCCTCCAGCTCGACATCGGCGCCCCGCCGCAGTTCATGGACTTCCGCTACACCGTCCACGACCGGTGGCACGGCGAGTTCCACCTCGACCACTGCGGCGCCCTGATGGACGTGGAGCCGATGGGCGACGACTACGTCCGCTCCATGTGCCACGACATCGAGGACCCCACCTTCGACGCCACCGCGGTCGCGACCAACCCCAAGGCCCAGGTGCGGCCGATCCACCGGCCGCCGCGCCGTCCCGCCGACCGGCACCCCCACTGCGCGTGGACGGTGGTCATCGACGAGTCCCACCCCGACGCCGAGGGCATCCCCCTGCTCGCCGACAACGAGCGCTCCCGCGCCGCGACCCTCGAACTCGCACCGATCGACCCGTCCGACGACGGGCTCGCCGACTACTCCGGGCCCCTGCTCTCCGACCTCGACTTCGCCGCCTTCTCCCGCTCCGCGCTGGCACGGATCGCCGACGAGGTCTGCCTCCAGATGCACCTGCTCAACCGGGCCTTCACCCTCTCCGTGGCCCGGCGGGCCGCCGACGCCGGCGAACTGCTCCGCATCCGCCGCAAGCAGCTCGTCGGCATCGCCGGCGTCGCCGCCGAGCGGCTCGCCCGCGCCCTGGACCCGCCGCGCGACGCGGAGGGAGCGGCCCGCCTTCTCGCGGTGCACCCCCTCCTCAACCCCTCGGCCTACGTCGACGCCGGCATCGAGGGCGCGAACATCGTCGTCCGCCCGTCTCCCGCGCATGAGGACGGCGCCTGGATCTCCCTCTGCGGACCCGGATGGACGACCGCGCTCCAGGCCGTCGTCCGCGCCGTGGACCCCCGCCTCGACGTCGAGGCGCACGGTTCCGGCGACGGGGAATGGCGGCTGACCGTCGTCCGCCGCGACGACCCGGCCCCGGAGCCCGACGAGGTGGCCGTCGTCCGCTTCAGCACCGGCGCCGCCTTCGCCTTCCGACCGCGGCGCTCCCTGCCGATCACCCCTGTGTGACGGCGCCGGCGCGCAGGGCGGGGGCCAGCCACCGGTGCAGGACGGCGCGGACCTGCGCCTCGTCCCTCGGCGGCTCGCTCGGGTGCTGCAGCAGCGAGGTCAGCAGGCGCATGACGATCTCGGCGAGGCCGTCGAGCTCGTCCTCGCCGACACCGGCGGCCGCCCAGTCGACGGGGAAGCGCTGCAGCATCTCGGCGCCGTAGGCGATGGCGTCGGCGGTGGTGGCCCCGCGGCCGAAGGCGGCGGAGTCGTCGAGCTGGAGCAGCAGGCTCAGCCGCGGCTCGTTCGGGATGGTCCGCACACAGAAGATCATGCCCTCGACCACGGCCTCGGCCGGGTCGCCGATGCCCTGGAGGTGGGCGATCATCCGGTCGACGAACGACTCGGCGCCCTGGGCCGCGACCTCGCCGATGATGTCGCTGATGCGGCCGAAGTGGCGGTAGACGGTCTGGCGGGTCACCCCGAGCTCGTTCGCGACGTCGGACAGCGTCGTCTTCGCGACGCCGTGCCTGTCGATGCAGCGGACGGTCGCGTCGACGATGCGCTGCCGGGCCTCGGCCTCCGACGCGGGAGGCCGGCCTCCCCAGCCGTGGTGCCCCATGGGCCTCAGGATCGCACAGGTCCCGCCGCCCCCCGTGCCACGCTCGCGCGGAGCGCGGCCGCGATGATCCCGGCGGCGGCGACCGAGCACAGCGCGGCGTACCAGAGGCTGCCGATCGGCGTGCCCTGTTCGGTGACGCCGCCGGACGAGGCGAGGTACGCGGGCAGCGCGATGAGCCAGAAGACGACGTGGACGCCGAGGTACAGCACCGGATAGGTCCTCGCGAACAGCGGCGACACCGCCGGGACGGCCGTCCCGGCGCGCCGCGCCCGCCAGGCGTCGGCGAGCAGGAGGAGGCCGGCGACCCAGACCGCGGCGAGCTCGGCGCCGAGGATCGCCCGCTGGACCCCGAGGCGGCCCTCGAAGGCGCCGCTGGGGGCGCTCACGACGATCATCGCCAGGGGCGTCACGGCCCCGGCGACCAGCGTGCGCCGACCGATCCGCGGGCCGGTGAGGGCGCCGCGGCCGTCCCGTCCACCGGTCAGGCGGACGACGAGGTAGGTCATGGCCCCGAAGGAGACCGAGGCGAAGAGCAGCATGCTGTTCATCGGCACCGAGGCGAGCGCCGGCTGGTTGATCTTCTCGTTCGCCTCGTTCCACGCCCACCACCTCAGCTGCGGGCCGAGCTGGTCGAAGACCTCGTAGAAGACCTGGCACGCGAACGCGACCGCCACCGAGCCGGCCAGCGGCCCGCGCCGTGCGAAGACGCCGAGCACCCGGACGAGCTCGTAGGCGAGCTGCGAGATCGCGGGATAGAACGCCACGATGTACAGCGGCAGCCGGTCGTACATGAACTGCACGGTGAACACGTTGTGGGAGAAGATGAACCCGACGTGGTCCTGCAGACCGAACCAGCCGGGAAAGTACAGCGGCGGCTCGATCACGGCCAGGTAGACGACCGAGGCGAACCACAGCGAGATGTTGACCGGATCGCCGTCGCGCCGCCACCGCCGCCACGCGTGCACCAGGGCGAACACCGCGCCGCCGACGATGAGCAGTTCGAGCACGGCCATGGTGCCGTCGGCCAGGTCGAACGGGTTGCGGAAGCTCACCACGGCATCGGCGCCGTGGCAGGAGAAACCGAGTTCCCCGGCGACGCGCTCGGCCGCCGGATCGCAGGTGGGACCCATGAGCCGCCTCCCGGCGTCAGGTGCCGACAAGGTCGTCGCCGCGGGCCGGGGAGGCGCCGCGGGGGCCGGTGTAACCGGTGAAGTCGATGCCGGGCGGATCCCTCCGGTCGTCGAACCCGTGGGGCACGACGGTGCGGCCGAGCCGTTTCCGCAGCTCGTAGCGCACGACGCCGAACCAGAACCGCGGATCGGCGGCCATCTGCCGGAGCGACCTGTCGAGGTTGAACACCTGCGCGAACGTCCGCTCGACGTAGGCGTCCTCGCGGCTCGCGGCGGTGATGGCGTTGAAGACGGGCCAGCTCAGGCGCGCGGTGAGCCTGCGGCGCCAGGCGGCGGCGACCTCGGTCCCGGTCGCGAAGTCGTACGCCTGGTCACGGGCCATCGCCAGCATCCAGGGCACCTGGAGCGACCTCCTCTGCCCGCGCAGGAACTCGCGCATGAACGCGAGGTCGACGGCGTCGCGCCTGCGCAGCACCTCGTCGAGGATGAGAGCGGAACGGGCGGCGGAGCTCATCCCCTGGGCGTAGAAGGGGTTGAAGGCGCAGATCGAGTCACCGACGCACACCAGCCCGATCGGGGGCGTCCTGAGCAGGTCGTACCGGCGCCACTTGTTACCGGTCGAACGGGTCAGATGCACCCCGGAGGTCGGAGTGCAGGCACGGGCCGCCTGCGCGAACACCGGTGTCCGCACACGGTCCAGCGCGTCCTCGAACGCCTCCACCCTGCGCGGCATCTCGATGCCCCACGACCCCATGCACACGATGGCGCGCTCGCCCTCGATGGGGAAGAAGTTGCTGAGGAACTCGTGCTCGGCAGGGTGGTCGCCGCCGTCCTGGGTCGGGGTGATGACCAGGTGCTTCCACCACCACGTCTCCGGACGCCGCCCCGCCGGGGGCAGGTCGTACCAGCGCGAGGTGTAGGTGACCTTGGCGTCGAGCGTCTTCTCCGGAGGCGCGGGCCACCCGGCGGCGCCGAGCCAGTCCACGACCGAGGAGCCGCGACCGAGCGCGTCGACGACCAGGTCGGCGGCCAGATGACCGTCGCCGTACTCGACCCCCACGACGCGACCGCCCGCGGAGCGGAGCCCGGTGACGGTCACGCCCTCGCGGATCTCGATGGCCGGCAGCTCGCGGACCTTGTCGCGCAGGACCCGCTCGATCAGCACACGGGAGCTGTACACCATCGTCATCGAGCCGGACTTGCGCGGCGCCCAGCCGTCGTTCTCGCAGTAGGCCGCGTCCATCGACGGCATGAGGTGCATCCCGCCCGCCGCGATGAGCGCCTCCTCGAACCCGGGGAAGATCTCTCCGATCGCCCGCCGGCCGGAGTTGAGAAGGAAGTGCGGGTGCTTGCTCTGCGGGACGCCCCGCCGGTGCTCGGCCTCCGGCGGCAGCCGGTCCCGCTCCAGCACGACCACCCTCGCGAAGTGCCGGGCGAGCACCCCCGCGGCGCACAGCCCCGCCACACTCCCGCCGAGCACCACGGCCGTCCCGCGCGGCATCCCGCCACCACCCATCCATTCATACACACAACGAGTGAATGTATGATTAACCCAGGCCGAGCCGCCGCGCAAGGGCGAGGCCCTGACGAACCAGCCCCCGCCAGCCGCTGCTACCCCCTCCGGCGCCGCACTGCCCCCGAGGCGTGCAGGTAGCCATAAAAATGGAAATCTGCACCCTAAGGCTGATAAAAACACCATTCGGCGGCCGAGAGAGAATCTACTGGTTCGTAATGTCCGGCCTACTGAAATGATCTCCTCTGGCGGGTGAAACTGGTGCTCGCAAACAGAAGGAGGGGTGTATGCGAAAAACCGCTTGTCTCGTCATGGCGGTCGTCGCGTCAGGGGTGCTGACGGCGGCTCCGTCCGCCGAGGCCGCCCGCCGCGAGAACGTCACCAAGACCTTCGACGTCACCTTCGCGAAGCAGTGGGACTCCAAGAGGTTCTCCCAGAACGCGGGCACTGACACCTTCAAGTGGCAGTGCCTCGGCGTCCCCGGCGAGCCCTACTACTTCGAGATCTACAAGTACGACACCATCGTCAGCCCGCCGAGAAGGGTCCTCGACAAGGACTACAAGTGCAAGATAAAGGACGACGAGGGGAAACCGCTCATCATCACCGAGAGCGTGCAACTCGAATACGGCGTCTACACGCTCCGGTTCAGTAAGCCGCCGGGCCCCGACGGCATCCATGTCAAGGGCACGGGCACCTACCCGAAGCAGACCGACTGATCACCGCATTCCGGCGGTACGCCGCGTCCCGGCGTGCCGCCGGGACGCGGCGGCGTTCCCTCAGGCCGGTGCGCCGGCGCTGAAGGGCGGCTCGGGAGGGTCGGCGCCTTCGCCGCCGCCCGCGACCCTCACCTCCCAGGAGGGCTCCGCCGCATCGTCGAGGTGGAGCCACACGTACACGGCGGGGTAGGGCTTGCCCACCGGATCGAGAGGCGGGTCGGTGGCGGCGGAGGCGAGGCGCTGGGCCAAGATGCCGGCGTATCTCGTGGCGAACTGCTGACGGAGGCCGACCTGCACCACGGTCGTCGCCCGGTCGCCCTGCCAGACGGTGAGTTGGTCGCCGGTCACCCCGATGCTGGTGATGGTGTCCGAACGGATGAGGTGGATGTCTTCGGTCACCAGCCAGACCACTGGAGAACTCGTGAACGCGTCAGGCTCCATAGCAGCGGAGCCTAGAGGCGCTCCACGCATCCGAAAAGGTGTGCGGCGCTCCGATACGCGTGCGGACACGTGGCTCCCGGCCCCGTGACGAGCGGTGTGGCCGCTCTCCTGTGCGGCACTAGCGCGGATGTCCCCTTTCGCCAGTATTGTGTGCGGGCTCGCGACTCGACCTGGGGGCCGGATGGGAACGTCAGCAGAGCCGGAGGCGGACTCGGGGGTGCGGCGCTGGCTGCTCCAGGGGCTGCACCGCCCGGGGCACAAGCCGGGGCCGCACAAGAAGCAGCCGCACCACGAGGACGCGCCGCACAAGCAGCACGCCTGGTGGCAGGTCATGTGCCTGACCGGCGTCGACTATTTCTCCACGCTGGGCTACCAGCCGGGCATCGCCGCCCTGGCGGCCGGGGCGCTGAGCCCGATCGCCACCCTGCTGCTGGTGGCGCTGACCCTGTTCGGGGCGCTGCCCGTCTACCGGTCGGTGGCGGGGCAGAGCCCGCACGGGCTGGGGTCGCTGTCGATGCTGGAGCGGCTGCTGCCCGGCTGGCGCGGCAAGCTCCTGGTGCTGTTCCTGCTCGGCTTCGTCGCCACCGCGTTCATCGTGACGATCACGCTGTCGGCCGCCGACGCCACCGCCCACCTCCTGCACAACCCGTTCGCCCCGGACGCGGTCGCGGGCTGGCAGATCCCGGTCACGCTGGTGCTGATCGCGGCGCTGGGCGCGGTCTTCATGGTCGGGTTCAGCGAGGCGATCTCGATCGCGGTCGTCCTGGTCGCGGTGTACCTGGTGCTGAACGTCGTGGTGGTGGGGACGGCCCTGGTCGAGGTGGCGTCCGACCCGGGGCTGGTCACCGACTGGAGGCACGCGCTGACCGCCGACCACTCCAACCCGATGGTGATGGTCGCCGTCGCGCTGTTCGTGATGCCCAAGCTCGCCCTCGGGCTGTCCGGGTTCGAGACCGGCGTGGCCGTGATGCCACTGGTCAAGGGCGACCTGGACCGGCGGATCCAGGGCGCGCGCAAGCTGCTGACCACGGCCGCGGTCATCATGAGCGTCTTCCTGATCACCTCCAGCTTCGCCACCAGCGTGCTGATCCCCGAGAAGGAGTTCGAGGAGGGCGGGAAGGCCAACGGCCGGGCGCTGGCCTACCTCGCGCACGAGCACCTCGGGGAGTGGTTCGGCAGCGCCTACGACCTCAGCACGGTCGCGATCCTGTGGTTCGCCGGCGCCTCCGCCATGGCCGGGCTGATCAACATCGTCCCCCGCTACCTGCCGCGCTACGGGATGGCCCCCGACTGGACCCGCGCCACCCGCCCGATGGTCCTGATCTTCACTCTCGTCTCGTTCGCCATCACCCTGCTGTTCGGAGCGCAGGTCGAGGCGCAGGGCGGCGCCTACGCCACCGGCGTCCTCGCGCTGATCCTGTCCGCCGCGGTCGCCGCGACGCTGGCGTCCTGGAAGCGCGGACGCCGCCGCGCCTCCGCCGCCTTCGGCGCCGTCACCCTGGTCTTCACCTACGCCACCGTCGCCAACATCATCGAACGCCCCGACGGCCTGGTGATCGCCGTCGTGTTCTGCGTCGCGATCGTCGTCACCTCGCTGATCTCCCGCGCCACACGCTCCACCGAACTGCGCATCACCGACGTCGAGTTCGACGAGAAGGCCCGCGAGCTGCTCGACCGGTCAGGCGAACTGCGGATCATCGCCAACGAGCCCGACGAACGCGACCGCCAGGAGTACCTGGACAAGGCGCGGGAAGCCTGGGAACTGCACCGGCTCCGCGCCGAGGAGGGGCTGCTGTTCCTCGAACTCACCGTCTCGGACGCGTCGGAGTTCGAGTCCACCGTGCGCGTCACCGGCGAGGAGCGGCACGGCTACCGCGTCCTGAGCACCGAGGGCCCGAGCATCCCCAACGCGATCGCGGCGATCCTGCTCCACATCCAGCACGAGACGGGCAAGCAGCCGCACGTCTACTTCCACTGGGCCGAGGGCAACCCGATCGGCGCCCTGCTCCGCTACCTGGTGTTCGGCGGCGGCGACGTCCCACCCATGACCCGCGAGATCCTCCGCCAGGCCGAACCCGACATCGAACGCCGCCCCATCGTCCACGTCGGCTGACGTCTGGGCCCCGTGGCTATCGCCAGAGGTAGTCATAGCGGGCCGGCGCCGGAGCGACCTGGACTCGCCCGTCCCTGACCTGCCATTCGATCTGGTGCCCCTCCTCGTGGAAGACGAGGAAGAGCCCGCAGACCCGGTCGCCGTCCGCGTCGGCGGCGGGGAGGGCCGCGATCTGCCGGACCTGGTCGAGAACATCGTCGGAACCGGAGGAGCGAACCGCGCGGGCGTAGCACGCCGCGTCGAGCCAGCCGCCTTCCGGAAACACCCACCCCGCAGGGTCCCCGTGGCGGATGATGCGCTCGGCCTCAGTCCTCTGCCCGTGAAACTCCAGCCACCCGCGTATATAGACCCAAGCGCTCATACCGCCATGATGCCGAGGACACCTCCATGAGCAGATCGGAGTCCCGTGAGCTGGTTGCCTCCCGAGGAGTACGTCCGGACGCTTCCGAACGCCACCATGTACGCCGCCCTGTACTTCACCGACGTCGACGGTGATCCCCTCCTCCTGCGCTCAGCGCTGGGCGTGGAGACCTGGCAGTTCCCCGGCGGCAACGTCGAGCACGGCGACCCCACTCCGTTCGCCACGGCCGTCCGGGAGTGCAGGGAGGAAACCGGCATCGAGTTCGACGGACCGCCCGTCCTCCTTCTGACGCACTTCCTCCCACCCCACCCGGGATGGCCCTGCGCGAAGATCGGGTTCGTCTTCGACGGCGGAACGCTCACGGACGCCGAACTCGGCCAGATCGTCCTGGACCCGTCCGAGCACACCGAGTGTCTCGTGCAACCGCTCGGCGCATGGAAGGCGACGATGAGCCCGCGCTCGTTCGCCCGCGTCGCCGCCGTCCACGAGGCCAGAAGCAGTAGATCCGCGAAGCTCCTCTGCGAACCCCACCCGACGGCCCCGTAACTCCGCTCGAACGATCTGGCCACTCGGCCTGGTGTTGGCTCCGCTTCGTCTCAAGGAAGGCGGAAGGCCAGGAGGGTTTTGTCCTGGGCGGCCACCAGGGTGCGGTCGCGGGTGGCGAGCGCCCATTGCCTGGTCGGGGAGGGGGTGGAGACGGGGTGGTTCCAGACGAGTTCGCCCGTCTCGGCGTCCCAGCCGTAGAGCCCCGCGCCCGTGGCTCCGGCCACCCCGGTGCAGATCATTCCGCCGGCGGCGACCAGCGGGGCGGTGCGGGCCGCGGGCGTGTCGACGGACCAGACCCGGCGGCCCGTGCGGGCGTCGAGCGCGATGAGCCGCGGGTTGTCGAGGATATAGGCGTGCTTCCCGCTGACCAGGAGGCTTCGTTCCTGCCCGCCGGGTGAGGTCGGTGTGTAGGTCCACAGCTCCCGGCCGGTGGACGCGTCCAGGGCGTACAAGGTCGGGCTGCCGGTGTAGACCGTCCCGGCCGCGACGGTGAAGTCCTGCGAGAGCTGCCTTTCGTCGTGGGGCTCCGCCGCGGCCTTGGGAAGCTCGACGGCCCAGAGACCGCGGCCCGTGTCGGCGGCCCGCGCCTCGAGCCTGACCCCCGACGGGTTGCGGAAGATCAGGTTCCCGCCGCCCTCGGGGACGGAGGTCAGGCCGCCCTCCGGATCGGCCCAGCGGACCGCGCCCGTCGCGGTGTCGAGCCCGACGAGCAGGCTGTCGGCCCCGCGGGGGGTGCCGATCGCGACGAGGGTGTGGTTCGTGATGCCGTAGAGGAGGCTGAAGAAGGTCTCGGAGGGCCACTCGTAGGCCCAGAGCCGGCTGCCGGTGGCGGCGTCCACGCCGAAGACCGTCCGGTCCCGGCCGGTGATGACGAGTTTCCCGTCGTCCGGCCCCAGCAGCTCGGGGTAGTCGTTGCCGGCGGCCACGTCGCTGCTCCACCTGACCCGGTGAGACTCGTCCATGGCGATCAGCCGGTCCTCCTCGTCCGGGATCCCATAGATCATGCTGGGTCCGGTGACGGCGACGGAGAACCTGCTGGACCACAGCTGTCGCCCGGTGTCGAGCGAGTGCCAGCGGTACACCGGCCCCTCGTCGTGGGGGACGACCGTCCGGGAGAGGACCTCGACGGCGAAGCGCCGGTCGCTGAGGTCGCCGATCGTCGTCCGCCACAGCGGCTTCGGCGGGGCGGGCCTCCGCCCGGCCCCGCCGTCGGCCGCGGCCAGTGCCGCGGCCGTCCCCCCGCCGACGACGGCGAGTCCCGCGGCGGCGGCGCCTCCGAGCAGCAGCCGCCGGCGGGTGCGGGCCTTGGCGATCTCGCGCAGATCCAGGAGGAGCGTGTCCTCCCGCTGCCGCAGCTCCTCGCCGAGGGAGCCAGGAAGCCAGCCGGGGGCCACCGGCTCGGCCGCCAGAAGCGACGGCAGCAGTTCGGTGGGCGGGCGCTCACCGGGGTCGCGGCTCAGGCAGGCGGCCACCATCCGCTCCAGGGACGCCGGGACGCCGTTCAGATCGGGCGCCTCGTGCAAGGTCCGGTGGATGATCGCGGGCAGCTCGTCCCTGCCGAAAGGGGGACGGCCGGTGGCGGCGAAGGCCAGCACGGCCCCGAAGGCGAACACGTCGGCGGCCGCGGTGAGCGTCCCGCCGCGGATCTGCTCGGGGGACATGTACCCGGGGGAGCCGATGATCTGCCCCTCGGAGGTGAGCGCCCGCGTGGACCCGCGGGACGCGTCATGGTCGGCGGCCCTGCTGATGCCGAAGTCGATGACCCGGGGCCCGTCCTTGGCCAGCAGGATGTTGGCCGGTTTGAGGTCGCGGTGCAGCAGCCCCGCCGCGTGGATCGCGATCAGCGCCTCGCCCAGCCCGGCGCCGAGCGTGCGCAGCAGCGGCTCGGGCATCGGCCCGTACCGGTCGACCGTCTCCTTCAGGCTGAGGCCGTTGACGTACGCGGTCGCCAGCCATGGGACGGCCCCGTCCGGCTCGGCCTCGACCACCGGGCTGGTGAACGCGCCGCTGACCCGCTGGGCTGCCGCGACCTCCGCCCGGAACCTCGCCCGGAACGCCGGATCCCCGGCGAGCTCCGGCCGCACCACCTTGATCGCCACCGCCCGTCCGGCCGGGGACGCGGCCAGGTACACCCGTCCCATGCCGCCCTCGCCCAGCCGCCGCAGCACCCGGTACCCGCCGATGCGGGCGGGGTCTTCGGGCCCTGGCCGGGCCGTCACGAGGCCGCCCGGAAGCAGAGCAGCCGCTCATGATCGGTCGCGAGGACCGACGAGCCGGACACGGCGACGTCCCATTTCCCGGCGCGGGGGACGTCGCCCCAGTGCGCCCACAGCCCCCGGCCGGAGGCCGTGGCGGCGAAGACGCCGCCTTCGAACGCGACCGCGAGGACGTCGCCCGACGCCGCGTCGTGCCCCGACTCGGCGACGAACTTCTCAGGACCGGCCAGGGACCACGCGGGGGCCCCCGTCGCGCGGTCGTGAGCGTGCAGGTCGTCACCCCGGAAGATCACCTTGCCGGCCGCGGGCAGGACGGAGGGGAACTCCGCGCCGGCGGTCCGCGACCACACGCTCTTCCCACCGGCCGTGTCGACCGCCTGGAGCGTATCGGCGAAGTTTCCGAACACCCTGCCGCCGGATACGGCGATGCCCTGGGTCAGCCACTCACCCTCGTCTTTGGACCAGTCGACGGTCCAGCGCCTGCGGCCGGTGGCGAGGTCGACGGCGAAGAGCGTGTGCTTCACATTGAGGTACAGGCCGTTCCGGTCGGCCGCGCCGGAGGCGTCCGAGTCGGCGAGAGGGAACCGCCAGCGGGCCTTGCCGCCGGCGAGGTCGACGGCCCACACGACAGGGACGCCCTCGTCCGAGTACGTCCCCGACTGCAGCAGGGCCGCGCCGTCGACCACGCCGAAGACGGAGCGGGGAAACGCGCCCTCGGGCATCGGCAGATGCGTCGCCTCACCCGATGCCGCGTCGACCAGGCTGATCGTCGACTTCCCGTCGAGACCGCCGCCGTTCGGAAGGACGAACGTCGACCCGTGGACCGCGCAGCCGGCGAACATGCTGACGTCCGCCGTCCACAGCCGCCGCCCGGACGCGGCGTCCACCCCGTATGCCGCGTCTTCGCCGCCCCACAGCACGACACCGCCCGCGACCAGCACGTGCGATTTGTCTGACCCGACGGGCGCGGGCGGGACGAAGGTCCACGCCGGCGCGGGCGCCGAGGCGATGGCGGTCCCGCGAGGCGCGGGCTTCGCGGGCTTGGACTTCCCGCCCGCCAGCGCCCAGCCCGCCGTCCCCGCGCCGATGCCGGTCACGGCGACCGCCGCCCCGGCGGCCAGCCCCAGCACGCGCCGCCGCCGCAGGCCGTCGGGGACCGTCTCCTCGATCCTCGGCAGCGGCGGCGGCAGCGTCACGGGCCCGGACGCGACCCGGTTCGCCTCGGCCTCCCTGGCCGCCAGTTCCCGTCGCAGGGCGGGGGAGAGGAGCGCAGAAGGATCGGCGGGGGTCAGCGCCGCGAGGACGTCCGCGAGTGGAGGCCGCCGGGCCGGTTCCTTGGCCAGGCAGGCGGCCACGGTGCTCCGCAGCGACGCGGGCAGCCCGTCCAGACGGGGCTCGCCGTACAGGATCTCGTAGAGCAGCGCGCCCGGGTCGCCCTCCCCGAACGGCCGGGCTCCCGTGGCCGCGTAGACCAGCACGCCCCCCAGCGCGAACACGTCCGCCGCGGCCCCCGCGTCCTTGGCGCCGGCGACTTGCTCGGGCGCCAGGTACGCCAGCGTGCCGATCATGCCGCCGGTACGGGTGATCTGCGTGGCGTCGACGACCTTGGCGATCCCGAAGTCGATGATCCTGGGCCCGTCCTCGGCCAGCAGGATGTTGCCGGGCTTGAGATCGCGGTGCACCAGCCCCGCCCTGTGAACGGCCCGCAGCGCCTCGGCGAGCCCCGCGCCCAGCGCGCGGACGGCCGACTCGGGCAGCGCCCCGCCGTCCTCGACGGCCTCCTTCAGCGTGGGCGCGGGGACGAAGGCGGCGGCGAACCACGGCTGCGGCGCGTCGGCGTCGGCGTCCAGCACGGGAGCCGTGTACAGCCCGCTGACCTTGCCCGCCGCGCCGATCTCACGCCGGAACCGCTCCCGGAACCCCGGGTCGTCGGCGGCGTCCGGCCGGATGAGCTTGAGGGCCGCCAGCCGCCCACCCGGCGACCGGGCAAGATAGACGACCCCCATCCCACCGGCACCGAGCCGGGCGAGAACCCGGTACCCGCCGACCCCAACGGGATCCCCCGCCTGGAGTGGCCCCATCCCGCCCCCACCTCGACAGAACAAACGTGTCTGTAAGAATATCGGATCGGCCTAACCCCAGGGCGTGCCCCAGCCCCCGGTCGAGGTCCCTCTAACGGGAGCGCCCGCTGTCGGCCGGATCGACTTCGAGCTGTGTGCGGACGTCGAGTTCATCGCAGAACGCATGATCGCTGCATCACCCGACGATGCTCACGGCGTCTGGGGCAGTGACCTGGAAGCGCAGATAGACCCGCGTGTGGCTGGCACTGACCAACCTCTGGTCGACTGTTGCGTGGGCCGAGACGTCCGTCTTCAACACCACCACAGACGCACTCAAAGCCGGGTGACCCTGACGGCACCACCCCCGTGGCAGCCGGTTGGACTGACACCAGCAAACACGTCACCCCACACGGCCCAGACGCGCGCCGCCCCAGACCCCGAACGGGACCGTTGCTCGGGTGGTGGGCCCACTGGGGCCTGCTCCTGCGCTCGGGCTTCCAGCGCATCCGGAACAAGACGAAGGTGGACGTCGACCTTCCTACCTGATCTCGGTCGGGCTGGCGGGATTTGAACCCACGACCCCTGGCACCCAAAGCCAGTGCGCTACCAAACTGCGCTACAGCCCGCACACCACCGCCGAACGCGATGACGCGAGAAGTGTAGTCCCGATCGGCCCCCGCCCGCTCCGCCCCCGGCACGTCCACCCCGAAGACCCTGTACGCTACGGGATGGCGATCGAGGCCCACCCGGGCCCGGAGATCGCCTAGCGGGCGTAGCTCAATGGTAGAGCCCCAGTCTTCCAAACTGGCTACGCGGGTTCGATTCCCGTCGCCCGCTCCACCATTTCCGCAGGTCAGAGCCCTATAGGGTGATCTTGACCGCCCTTCCGAAGATCATTTGTCACCCATTTGTCACTGGGATCTGGCACCGTCCCTGACGGAGATCAGCACGGTGACGGATCTTGCGTCCTCGACGTGGAAGGTCCGGCTCCCGGACGTGTCTCCAACCCTCCAGGCGTAGCTGGGCCTTCGGTACGTCCGGGTCGATGATTTGCCGGGTCCGCGAGTGGGGCCGTTGGCGTCGATCGTGGCGGCTGGGTCGAGCTGATGTTTTCGCCTGAGTGATGAGGACGAGGTGACCGTGCTGACTGGGCGCGGTGGTCCCGTTCGGCGTGGTTCTGTGCCGAGGGGTCAGGTCTTCTCCATGGACGTGGGGCTGGTGTGGCCGCCGTAGGTGGCGATCTTGTATTCGGTCGCCGCCAGGGAAAGGGTGAGCTCCTTGAGTTGGCGGCGGATCGTGTCGCGGTGTTCGAGGAGCAGGTCGAGGCGCTCGGGGACGGTGTCGTCGCCCTCGTCGGCCAGCCGCATGTAGTGCTGGAGGTCGCGCATGGCCATCCCGGACAGGCGCATGCGGGTCAGGAACACCAGTCTCCGGACCGCCGCCGCGTCGTAGCTGCGGTGGCCGCTGGCGTCGCGGGCCACCTCGACCAGCCCGATCCGCTCGTAGTAGCGCAGCGTGTGCGGCGACATGTCGAGCAGGTCGGCGACCTCCGTGATGGTCATGGGGTCGGTGGCGGCGCCGACGTCGACGAGGCGGTGGATCACCTCGACCGACATCGGGCCGTCGACCTCGTCGAGGGCGGCGAGCGCCCTCGACATCAGATCGTCCGTGGCCATGGCCACACTCTAGATCGGCCGGGCGGATGCGGCGGCGCCGGGGAAGTCGGCGGCACGCGCGGTAGGGGCCCAGCGTTCGAGCTCCTCCAGGTTCTGCCGGTAGGACCTTCCGATGCGCTCGACCGCCTCACGCCCGAGCGGAAGGCGCAGCGGCAACTCGTCACCGGCGACCAGGTCCACGATGATCTCCGCCGCCCGTACCGGATCGCCCTCCTGAACCCCGTCGGCGCCCGCCATGTCGTTGCGGACGGCCCCCAGGAGCCCGGTGTACGCGGCGCTGGCGTCGGCGACCCCGAGCACGTCGGGCGCGTTGAACGAGGTGCGGAACCGGCTCGGCTCGACGATCATCACCCGGACCCCGAACGGCGCGACCTCTCCGGCCAGCGCCTCCGACCAGCCTTCGAGCGCGAACTTGCCGGCCGAGTACGCGCCGACGCCAGGGAAGGAGATGCGCCCGCCCTGGCTGCTCATCTGCACGATCGTGCCCGACCCCTGCTCGCGGAAGTGCGGCAGGACGGCCCGCACGAGCGCCGCCGGCCCCAGAAGGTGCAGTTCCAAAGACGCGCGGAGCTCCTCGTCGCCGACCTCCTCGGCCGCGCCGACGACCCCGCGGCCGGCGTTGTTCACCAGCACGTCCACCCGCCCGAACCGGTCGACCGCCGCCCGTACGACGTCCCCGGCGCGCCCGGTGTCACGCACGTCGAGCTCGGCGACCAGCACCTGGTCGCGGTGGGCGTCCGCGAGGTCGGCCACCGACCCGGGCCGCCGCACGGCCAGCACCACGTTGTCGCCCCGCCCGATCGCGCACTCGGCGATGGCACGGCCGAAGCCCGCCGACGCGCCGGTGATGATCCATGTCCGCTGAGTGCCTGGTTGAGATGTCATGCCGGTGACGCTAGGAGTTCGAGCGCGCTCGAACGCAAGCACGGCGTCCGCGTCCCGTTCTGCGCACCGTCGGGATGTTCGCTCGGTGGCGGTGCATCGTGCGAGGTCGGAGCCGTGCTGGTGCGGGGCTCAGCCGCCTAGGGGGCAACGTCGCGAGCCTTTGCGCTGCACGCTGTTGCGGCTCGACTGCGCGCTGAAAGTCAGTCGACCGGATCCCAAGGCGCTGATGCGAGGGCTGCGGTCGGTAGCCGTAGTCACCTCGTTGGGGCAACCGGAGGGGGGAACAATGCGTCTGACTGTCGAGACCGCGGCTCGCGCCATGAGGCGAGATCCGCCACGACGGTTGGAGCCACGATGACCGCACCTAAGAAGCGCATTCCTGGACAGACCAACGCCGAGTATGAACGACGCCAGGATCCCAACGCGAAATTCATCGGAGCGCAGTCGCTGCAGGGTGGCGGAGACCCTTCTTTTTCGATCAGGGCCTCTCAGGCTTTCCTCGCTTGGCTTGACCGTCGCAGGGGCCGCAAGTCCCGTTAGGTGCGCTGCGGCCCGCAGCTCCGGCCTCATGCCGACAAAGGCGGGGGCGGGGGCGGAGCGGGGGTCGTCACCTACGCCTCGTACCTCGGCTGCGGGGGCGGCGGACCGGGCCGACCGCGCATCGCCGCTGCCTCTTGGCTGGGGAGGTCGGGACATTTCGGCTCATGCATGCGGCGAGGCGAAACAGGGATCGTGACAAGAGCTGCGGGCGAAGACGCGCATCTTGCTCAGTGAGTTGAAGACGGCCAAGTCGCGACGACGCGCTCGTGCTCACAACGCAGATCATGGGCCTTCGTTTCCCCGAAGTACGGCGTGACATGGGCGGCGAGCGCGTAGGCGTTGTCCGGGCGCCTGCCTTGCCTTCGGCGATGCGGGTCTCGGCTCGGGCGGAATGAACTCGAATCTTTTCCCCGGCTCGTCGAAGAAGGCGATCACCGGAACTTCGTAAGTGGTCTTCGCTCCCCGCCTTTCGACGTGGCGGACCACTATGGCCGAGTGTGTATCCCTGTGCGCCGGAGGCGTCTCCTTTTCATGAAGTTGTAGATCAGGGCGGGAAGGATCAACAGATAGATGATGATCACGATTTCCATGTTTCCATTGAACGCCGTCCGCGCATCGCTGTCCCGCCGGTCGTGTAGGCGATGCGACGCGAACGGCGCCGCAAGGCATGGGGGACCATCGGTTCATAATTCGGGACGCGGTGTACCGTTATGGGCATGGCCACGGAGACGCAAGCATGGCCGGACGGGCTTGGGGTGGTCCAGGTTCGGATTGCGCGGCCTACAGACAGGCTGGACGAGGTGGTCACGTTTTATAGGGACCACTTGGGCCTGCCCGAGCTCTCCCGGTTCACCGGCCACGCCGGTTATGACGGCGTGATGCTCGGTCTGCCCGGCACCGACTACCACCTGGAGTTCACCTCGCACGCCGACGGGAGCCCGTGCCCGGCGCCCACCGGCGACAATCTGCTCGTGCTGTACTTCGCGGGCGAGGTGCAGATGCGCGATGTGGTCGAACGGCTCGCGGCGGCCGGGCACGAACCGGTGCCGGCGGAGAACCCCTATTGGACCGAGAACGGCGCTCTGACTTACGCGGACCCGGACGGCTGGCGCGTCGTCCTGGTGCCCAAGCCCGTCTTCTGACGGCTGGACGTGCCCGCGATTCGCGCATCGACAGCGCCGTGCCGGCCGCCACCGTTGGACGCGGCGCCCGCACTGGGTGTGCGGACGCCGCGGGGGTCACGTCTGGGTCGCCAGAAGGGTGCGGGCCTCCGTTGCCGCGGTGGTGATCGCCTTGGGGAGGTTCTCGGGGCGGCGGCCGCCCGCGTTCGCCAGCGGGCCCTTGCCGCCCGCGCCGCCGCCGACCTCGCGGGCCGCTCCGGTCAGCAGGTCGCGCGCCTGGACTCCGGTGGACGCCCCGGCCGCCGCGACGAGGACCGCCTTGCCGTCCGACTCGGTGCCGAGGACGACGAGGCCGCGCTGGTCGCGGCGGGTGAGGACGCCGGTCGCGATGGTGCGCAGGTCCGCGCCGGTCAGGCCGGGGACGGTGTGCGCCACCAGCCAGCCGCCGGGGACGGGCTCGGCGAGGGACGCCAGGCGGTCGGTGTGCCGGTCGAGTTCGGCGCGGTGCAGCTCCTCCAGGCGGCGCTGGGTCTCCGCGAGTGTTTCCAGGCGTTGCCGGAGGCGGTCCGGGGCCTGGTCGGGACGGACGTTCAGCAGCGCCGCGAGCTCCTTCAGCAGCAGCGCGGTGCGGTCGTGGTGGCGGAGGGCGTCGGCGCCGGTGAGGGCCTCGATGCGGCGTAGGCCCGTGCCGATGGAGGACTCGCCGACGATGTGGACGGGGCCCGCCTGCGAGCCGTGGCCGACGTGGGTGCCGCCGCAGAGTTCGCGGGAGGCGTCCCCGATGTCCACGATGCGGACGTCGTCGCCGTACCGCTCGCCGAACAGGGCGATCGCGCCCGCGCGCTCCGCCTCCGCCCGGGTCGCCTCCCAGACGCGCACCTCGGGGTCGTCCAGGAGGTAGTCGTTGACGAGGGTCTGAACGCGGTCCGTGTCGACGGGGGAGAAGTGCGCGAAGTCGAAGCGCAGGCGTCCGGGCTCCACGCGGGAGCCCTGCTGCGCCGCGTGGTCGCCGAGGGTGCGGCGCAGCATCGCGTGCAGGACGTGGGTCGCGCTGTGCGAGCGGGCGGTGGCCGCGCGGCGGTCCGCGTCCACGATCGCCTCGGCGTCGTCGCCGGGACGGATTTCGCCGTCCACGATGCGGACGGTGTGGACGTGCAGACCGTCCAGTCCCGGGCGGGTGTCGACGACCTCCAGGGTCGCGCCGGACGTGCGGATCGTGCCCGTGTCGCCGACCTGGCCGCCCGACTCCGCGTAGAACGGGCTGTGGGTCAGGATCACCTCCAGCTCGTCGCCCCTGGTCGCGGTGGGCACCTCGCCGTCCGGGCCGAGGAGGGCGCCGATCTGTGTTTCCGCTGTTTCGGACGTGTGGCCGACGAAGTCGGTGAGGCCGTGCGCCGCGGCGACGCGGCGGTAGAGGTCCTGCCGCGCGACCGCGCCGCCCTTGCGGCCCTGCCCGGCGCGGTGCGCCTGGCGGCGCTGCTCGTCGAGGAGTTCGGCGAACGCGTCCTCGTCGACCGTGAGGCCGGCCGAGCGCGCCGCGTCGACCGTGAGGTCGATCGGGAAGCCGTAGGTGTCGTGCAGTTCGAAGGCCGTCCGCCCGGAGATGGCGGTGGTGGCGCGGCCGATCGCCGCGTCGAGGAGCTGGGAGCCCTGGCGCAGCGTCCGCTCGAACGCCTCCTCTTCGGCCCGGACGACCTGCTCGATGAGCTCGGAGCGCCGGGAGAGCTCCGGCCAGGCGTCGCCGAGGTTGCCGACGACGCTGGAGGTCAGCGCGGGCAGGGTGGGGCCGTCGATGCCGAGCCTGCGCGCGTGCCGGATCGCGCGGCGCATCAGGCGGCGCAGGACGTAGCCGCGGCCGTCGCGGGCGGGCATGACGCCGTCCGCGATGAGGAACGCGACCGAGCGGGAGTGTTCCGCGACGACTCGGAAGGACATGGAGTCCTCGCCGTCGCGGCCCGGGTAGGCGCGGCCCGCCATGTCCTGGACGAGCCGGAACGTCGGCGCAAGCAGATCCGTCTCGCAGACGGTGTCCACGTCTTGCAGCACCGCCGCGAGCCGGTCGAGACCGAGCCCCGTGTCGATGTTCCGTGCAGGGAGCTCGCCGAGAATCGGGTAATCGTCTTTGCCGGAGCCCTCGCCACGGAGGTTCTGCATGAAGACGAGGTTCCAGAGCTCCTGGTACCGCTCGCCGTCCACCGCGGGTCCGCCTTCGCGGCCGAAGGACGGCCCCCTGTCGTAGTGCAGTTCGGAGGACGGCCCGCAGGGGCCGGGGATGCCCATCGACCAGTAGTTGTCCTCCATGCCGAGCCGCTGGATCCGCTCGGAGGGGACACCCACGCGCCGCCAGAGCCGGACGGCTTCGTCGTCGTCCAGGTACACGGTGACCCAGAGGCGTCGCGGGTCGAGGTTGTAGTGGCGGGTGAGCAGTTCCCACGCCCAGGCGATCGCCTCCGCCTTGAAGTAGTCGCCGAAGGAGAAGTTGCCGAGCATCTCGAAGAACGTCGCGTGCCGCGTGGTGCGGCCCACGTTCTCGATGTCGGACGTGCGCGCGCACTTCTGCACGGACACGGCGCGCGGGTGCTCGGGCGTGGTCTCGCCGAGGAAGTACGGCTTGAACTGGTTCATGCCCGCGTTCGCCAGCAGCAGCGTGGGATCGGACGGGATCAGCGGGCTGGACGGCACGACGCGGTGGTCGCGCTCCTGGAAGAAGCCCAGGAAGGTCGAACGGATGTCAGTCGAGCGCATGGGACGGCCTCACGAGGTCGATGGGATGACGGCGCACACCGCCGAGCCGGGCCGGGCACGTCTGCACGTTCCCCAGCTCGGCGCGGCTAGCTCGCCGTCCCACCTCGTGAATGACCATCGCCATCCACGTTACCGCCGGGCGTCCTCCGCCTGCACGTCCATTTGGCGGGCGTCGTACTCGGCGCGGGCGGCGTCGATCTGGCCGAGGTGGTCCTCGGCCCAGGCGACGAAGGTGCCGGCCGCGTCCATCAGCGTCGCGCCCAGCGGGGTGAGCGAGTACTCCACGCGGGGCGGGACCACGGGGTAGACGGTCCGGGTGACGATGCCGTCGCGCTCCAGCCCGCGCAGCGTGACGGTGAGCATCCGCTGGCTGATGCCGTCGATCTCGCGCCGCAGCTCGGTGAACCGCTTGGTGTGCTCGCCGAGCACCGCGATGACCTGCAGCGACCACTTGTCGCCGATGCGGTCGAGGATCTCGCGGGCGCGGCAGCCGACGGCGGTGTGCTCCATTGGTTCCCTCCAGGTGACCGGGGCAGAAAAAAGTGCCTTCTTGTGCCGGATAACGGGTTGTCCGCACCATGGAAGCGGTTCCCGAAAGGAACTGCCTTACCTTCCATAACCGTAGGAGACACCATGACGGCCCAGCTTGTCGAGATCCCCGGCTACGTCGCCGGGACCTGGACCATCGACCCCCTCCACTCCGGGGTCGGCTTCACCGTCCGGCACCTGATGGTCAGCCGGGTCCGCGGCCGTTTCGGGACGTTCGAGGGGACGATCGTGACC
The DNA here is from genome assembly GCF_040653135.1 of Actinomadura sp. NPDC048021. Classification (NCBI taxonomy): domain Bacteria; kingdom Bacillati; phylum Actinomycetota; class Actinomycetes; order Streptosporangiales; family Thermomonosporaceae; genus Actinomadura; species Actinomadura sp. NPDC048021. The sequence goes on along the minus strand of NZ_JBEZJQ010000006.1, from coordinate 65,887 downwards.
GGCGCCGACCCCCTCGACTCGTCGGTGACCGCGACGATCGACCTGGCGTCGGTCGACACCGGCAACGCGCAGCGCGACGAGCACGTCAGGTCGGCCGACTTCCTGGACGTCGCCGAGCACCCCGCCATGACCTACCGCTCGACCGGCGTGCGCCGCGACGGCCAGGACTTCGTGCTGGACGGCGAGCTGTCGCTGCGCGGCGTCACCCGGCAGGTCCCGCTCCGGCTGGAGATCGGCGGCTTCGGTCCCGACCCGTTCCGGCAGGACGACCCGTCCAAAGGCGCCCGCTCCGGGTTCACCGCGACGGGCGAGCTCAGCCGCCTGGAGTTCGGCGTGGGCGAGGCGACGACCCTGGCGGGCGGCGGGCTCGCGCTGAGCGACAAGATCCAGATCGTCCTGGAGATCGAGGCGGTCCTGCAGGACGGCTGACCCGGCTCCGCGGAGACGACGCCGCATCAGCCCCGGAGCAGGGACGGGAGCGCGTCCAGCGTCGTGATGCGCGCGACGTCCAGGGGGCCGGGAGACGGGCCGCCGGACCGGTCGAGCCACACGCCGGTGAGGCCCGCGGCGGCGGCGCCCTGCGCGTCGACGACGAGCCGGTCCCCGACGTAGGCGGCCGCGTGCGGTTCGGCGCCGAGGGCCGCGCAGGCCGTCAGGAAGATCCCGGCGGCGGGCTTGGCGGCGCCCGCCTCGCTGGAGGCGACGACGACGGGGAGCCGGGCGGCGAACCCGATCCGCTCGACCTTCAGGCGCTGCTGGGCGGCGTCCCCGTTGGTGATCACCCCGAGCCGCAGGCCGCGCGCCGCGAGGGCGTCGAGCGCCGGCCCGGCGTCCGGGAACGGGCGCCAGGCCGCCTGGTAGCGGGCCACGTACCCGGTGAGCCACGCGTCGGCGCGGGCGTCGTCCCAGTCACCGAGGCCGAGCTCCCGGGCGAGGGTGACGATCCGGAGGCGGCGCTGCTCGGCGAAGCTCAGCTCGCCCGCCAGGTACCGGTCGACCGCCTGGTCGGTGAGCTCCGCCCAGCGCGCGGCGAGGGGCGCCGGGTCCTCGTCCGGGAACATCCCGACGACGGCCCGGCGCGCGGCGTCCTCGTGGTCGAGGAGCGTCCCGTCCAGGTCGAACAGCACCGCCGTGATCATGAGAGGAGGCCGAGGAGCGCGGCGGTCGGCTCGGCCTGGACCTGACGCGGCGTCCAGTTCTGCAAGGAAGCTCCCAATGTCGTCGAACCCGCTCAGCCGAACCCGTGTGATTGGGCGAGTACCCGCGCCGCCTCCATGACCGACGCGCGGCGGCGCGCGAAGGTGGCGGCGTCGTCCTCCTCGTCCAGGATCACCCGGCGCAACTGCGGGACGGCGAAGTTCCACGCGATGAGGCCGAACACGGTGAACATCAGGTCCTGGACGGCCCGCGTGCGGTCCGGGTCCGCGGGTCCGCCGCCGCGCTCCGTGAAGCGCGCGGCCTTGCGCCGGAACTCCTCGCGGCGCTCCGCCTCGCCCTGCACCTGGCCCGAGGTCTCCAGAGCCTCCCACAGAAGCAGCCTGACCAGCTCCGGGTGCTCCCTGTACCAGTCGAACAGCCGGCCCACGGAGTCCGCCAGGCCGTCCGGATCGATGTCGGACGCGTTGCCGATCTCCGCCATCTTCGCGCGCACCACGGCGCCGAACAGCTTCTCCTTGCCGCCGAAGTACAGGTAGATGGCCTGCTTGTTGGCCCGTGCCTCGGTGGCGATGCGATCGATCCGGGCGCCCGCGAGCCCGCGCGCGGCGAACTCGGCGGTGGCGGCCTGGAAGATCCGCCGGCGGGTCGCCTCCGCGTCGTAGCCCATACGCGGATTAAACCACCCGGTTGACTTCGGCCGGTCCGGGGAGCATTCTAAAACAACCAGATGGTTTATTTGTGGAGGACGCATGACCACGACCGAAGCGCCCGTCCCGGCCCGCTCACCGCTCCCGGCGAGCCTCGCCGGCCGCACGGCGGTGATCCTCGGGGGCAGCTCCGGCATCGGCCTGGCCGCGGGGGAGCTGCTCGCCTCGGCCGGTGCGCGGATCGTGCTCGCGAGCCGCGACAGGACCCGGCTGGACGCCGCCGTGGCGCGCGTGGCCGCGGCCGGGACCGCGGCCCAGGTGCTGGGAGCGGCCGCCGACGTCACGGACGAGAACGCGGTGGAGGAGGTCTTCGAGCGCGCCGGCACCGTCGACCACGTGCTGGTGACGGCCGGGCGCCCTGTCGGCATGGGGCCGCTCACCGGGCTCACCCGGGACGTCGTGCGGGACGCCGTCGAGGGACCGGCGTGGGCGGTGCTCGTCGTCGCGCGCGCCGCCGCCCGCCGGATGCCCCCGGGCGGGTCGATCACGCTGACCTCGGGCATCCTCGTGCCGCGTCCCCGTCCGGGGATGTCCGCGCCGGTGGCGGCGGGCGGCGCCGTCGAGACGCTCACCCGTGCGCTCGCCGTCGAGTACGCGCCCGCGCGCCTGCGGGTCAACGCGATCCGGTTCGGGGCCTTCGACACCCCTCTGCTGCGGACGGCCTACGGAGCCGCCTCCGGCGCGGAGGGCGACGCGGCGATGGCCGAGGCGGGCGGGTCCATGCCGCTCGGACGGTTCGGGACGGCCGAGGAGGCCGCCTCCGCCGCCCTGTTCCTCATGGCCAACACCTACATGAACGGCGAGATCCTCACGGTGGACGGAGGCCAGTCCCTGCTCTGAGCAAGGGGCGGGCCCCTGACCGGCGTCCGGTTGGTCAGGGGCCCGAAGTCTCGGCTGTCTGAGGGGGCTGGGAGTACCCCTTTCTGCGAACAGCTCAGCCGAGACCGCTCTTGATCGCGGTGATCAGCTCACCGCCCGTCGTGTCGCCGCTGAGTTCCCAGAAGAAGGCGCCGCCGAGACCCTGGTCGCCGGCGAAGCCCATCTTCCCGCGGATGGTGGACGGGGTGTCGTAGCTCCACCACTCGCTGCCGCACTTGCCGTACGCGGTTCCGGCGACCGTGCTCGTCGCGGGGCACTTGCCCTTCAGGACCTTGTAGTCCTCGATGCCGGCCTCGTAGGTGCCGGGCGCGGCCCCGGTCGCGGCGCCGCCCGGCTCGGACTGGGTGACGCCCGTCCAGCCGCGGCCGTAGAAGCCGATGCCGAGCAGCAGCTTGCTCGCCGGCACGCCCTTGGCCCTGAGCTTGGAGATCGTGTCGGTGCTGTTGAAGCCCTCGTGCGGGATGCCCGGGTAGGACGTGAGCGGCGAGTGCGGCGCGGTCGGCCCCTTGGCGTCCCAGGCGCCGAAGTAGTCGTAGGTCATGGGGTTGTACCAGTCGACGTACTGGGCGGCGCCGCCGTAGTCGGTGACGTCCATCTTGCCGCCGGCGCTCGCGTCCGCGGTGATCGCGGCGGTCACGAGATTGCCGGACCCGAACTTGGCGCGGACCGCGGCCATCAGCTTCCTGAACGCGTCCGGCCCGCTGGTGTCGCAGGTCAGCCCGCAGGCGTTCGGGTACTCCCAGTCGATGTCGATGCCGTCGAACACGTCGGCCCAACGCGGGTCCTCGACCAGGTTGTAGCAGGACTCGGCGAACGCGGCGGGGTTCTGGGCGGCCTGGCCGAAGCCGCCGGACCAGGTCCAGCCGCCGAACGACCACAGCACCTTCAGGTCCGGGTGCAGCTTCTTCAGCTTGCGCAGCTGGTTGAAGTTGCCGCGCAGCGGCTGGTCCCAGTTGTCGGCGACGCCGTCGACGCTCTGGTCGGCGGTGTAGGCCTTGTCGTAGTCGGCGTAGGAGTCGCCGATCGCGCACCGGCCGCCCGTCACGTTGCCGAACGCGTAGTTGATGTGCGTCAGCTTGGCGGCCGAGCCGCTCGTCTCGACGTTCTTGACGTGGTAGTTGCGCTGGTAGACGCCCCAGTCGGTGAAGTAGCCGACGACCTTGTTCCCGCCGCCTCCGGGGTTGCCGCCGCCGCCCTCGTCGGTGGTGACGGACACCGGCGCCGACGCGGGGGAGGTGTTCCCGGCGGCGTCCTTGGCCTTGACGGTGAAGGTGTAGGCGGTCTTGGCCGAGAGCCCGCCGACGGTCGTGCTGGTGCCGATCACCGATGCCGCCTTGGCGGAGCCGTTGTAGACGTCGTAGCCGGTGACGCCGACGTTGTCGGTCGACGCGGTCCACGCCAGCGACACGCTGGTGGCGGTCTTGCCGGTGGAGCGGAGGCCGGACGGGGCCGAGGGGGCCTCGGTGTCCTTCTCGGGGGGCGTGGAGCCGTCGCAGGTCGCGCCGTTGATCGTGCAGCTGGTGAACCAGCCGGAACCGGTGCCGCCGAACCCGAAGCTGGTGCTCGCGCCCGCGGCGATCGTGCCGTTCCAGCCGGTGTTGGCGAACGTGTAGTGGTTCCCGGAGACGGTCTTGGTCGCGTTCCAGACGTTGCCGACGGACGTCCCGGACGGCAGGTCCGCCTCCAGCTTCCAGCTGCTGATCGCCGAGCCGGTGCCGTTGGTGATGGTGCAGTTGCCGTCGAAGCCGGTGCCCCAGTCGGAGGTCTTCTTGCAGGTGGCGGTGACCGCCTGCGCCGACGACGCCGGGGGCGCCGTGAGCAGGGCCGCGGCCGCCGCGAGTGTCGCTGCGCCGGCGAGCGCGATGGCCCGCCGTCCGCCCGGTCGTGACATGGTTCTCCGTTCGGTTCGGCCCCCGAAGCAAACAGGAATCCCCGCCAATTCTTAGGAAAGTTTCCTAAGAATTGGCCCGATCGTAACCGCGCCGAACGGCGCCGACAAGGGCTCGCGGGAGACCCGCGGACGCCGGAACGAGTGGTCTAAGCGACTGCCTGGACTCATACGGTCACCGGGCGCGCAGAAAAATCAGGACGCGCCGAACCATCCCGGCATGTCGAGCCGCCACAGGTCCGCGGACGTCATCCGGCGGAGATCGTCCTCCAGGGCCCGCATGCGGTCGGCGCCCAGCGTCCGGACCCAGTCGCCCCGGATCCGCTCGAAGATCCGCTCGGACCGGACGAGGGAGTCGACCCCCCGCGCGGTCAGCCGGACGATCTTGCGGCGCGCGTCCCGGGGGTCGGCGCCGCGCTCCAGGTAGCCCGCCCGCTCCAGTGACTCCACCATCTTGCCCGCGGCCTGCTTGGACACCCCGAGCCGGCGGCCGAGCTCGACCGCCGTCGTGCCGTCCGGTCCGATGGCCTGGAAGACGAAGCCGTGCATCGGGCGCAGGTCCGGATGCCCCTGCCGGGCCAGCTCGGCGTGCAGCTCGTCGATGATCACGCGGAACGCCAGGAAGAGCCGCAGCGGCAGCTCGAACCCGGGCGCGTCCCGCGGCCCGCCGTCACTTGACATGAAAGACAACCTCGTTGACTATATGGACAACCACATTGTCTAACTTAGGGGACGGGGAACCATGACGCTCATCCGCAACGCCGAGAGCCGCCGGACCGAGACGCCGAACGGCGTGATGACCACGGCCGCCACGCCGACCCAGGGCGGCACCGAGGGGATCGCGGTCTGGCGCGTGAAGGGGACGCCGGGCAAGACCGGTCCGCTGCACGCGTTCGACACCGAGCAGGTGTGGACGTTCCTCGACGGCGACGCCACCGTCGACCTGGACGGCCGCAAGCTGGAGGCGGGCGCCGGCGACACCGTCGTCCTGCCCGCCGACGCGCCCCGCCAGATCACGGCCGGGGACACCGGCTTCACCGCCGTCGTCGCCGCCCACGCGGGCTGCCTCGCCTACGACCCCGAAGCCCTGGTGGACGAGACCCGGTGCGCCATCGCGCCCCAGGGGGACGAGCGGATCGTCCCGCCCTGGGCCGCGTGAGCCGAGGCGGCGGGGATCAGGCGCCCAGGTAGGCCAGGACGGCGAGGACGCGGCGGTTGTCGTCCTCGGACTGCGGCAGCCCGAGCTTGCCGAAGATGCTGTTGGTGTGCTTGCTGATCGCCTTCTCGGTCACGAACAGCTTCGCGGCGATCGCGGCGTTCGAGCGGCCCTCCGCCATCAGCCCGAGCACCTCGCGCTCGCGGGGAGTGAGCTGCTGCAGCGGCTCCTCGCGGGCGTGCCGGGTGAGCAGCTGGGCCACCACGTCGGGGTCGAGCGCGGTGCCGCCGCCCGCGACCCGGCGCACCGCCTCCACGAAGACCTTGACGTCCGACACGCGGTCCTTCAGCAGGTAGCCGATGCCGCCCGTGCTGTCGGACAGCAGCTCCCGCGCGTACAGCTGCTCCACGTGCTGCGACAGCACGAGGACCGGCAGGCCCGGGATCTCCTTGCGCGCGTCCAGCGCGGCCCTGAGCCCCTCGTCGGTGAACGTCGGCGGGAGCCGGACGTCCACGACCGCCACGTCCGGGCGGTGCGTGGTCAGCGCCCTCAGCAGGGACGGCCCGTTGTCGACCGCCTCGACGACCTCGAACCCGAACGCCTCCAGCAGGCGGATCAGCCCGTCCCGGAGGAGGGCGAGGTCCTCGGCGATGACAACGCGCACGGCAGCTCCATGGTCACGATGGTCGGCCCGCCGACCGGGCTCGTCACCGCCATCGTCCCATCGAACGCCGCCAGCCTGCGCTCGATACCGCGCATTCCGCTCCCGGCCCCCGGGTCGGCGCCGCCGGTCCCGTCGTCACCGATGATCATGATCAGCCGGTCCCCGGGGTGCTCGATCTGCACCCAGGCGCGCCGCGCGGCCGAGTGCTTGACCACGTTGGCGAGCATCTCCGCGACCGCGAAGTACGCCGCCGACTCCACCGGGGCGTCGCCGCGCCCCGGCAGGTCGATCCGGACGTCGACGGGCAGCGGCAGGGTGAGGGCGAGGGCGCGCACCGCGCCGTCGAGGCCCCGCTCGGCCAGGACCGGCGGATGGATGCCCCGGACCAGGTCGCGCAGCTCCGTCAGCGCCGTCCCGCTCGCCTCGCGGGCCTCGGCCAGGAGCTTCTGCGCCGTCTCGGGGTCGTGCTTCATCATCTCCTCGGCGAGGCCGATGTTCATGCTCAGCGCGACCAGCCGGGCCTGCGCGCCGTCGTGCAGGTCGCGCTCGATGCGGCGCAGCTCGGCCGCCGAGGCGTCCACCGCCTCCGAGCGCGTCTCGGTGAGCCGCTCGACGCGCTCGGCCAGCGCGTCCCGCGTCGGCGCTAGCAGGGACTGGCAGAACCGGGCGTGCGCCTTCAGGAACAGCGGCCCCAGCGGGACGGACACCGCCGTCAGCGCCGCGCCCAGCACGATGGTGCCGACGAAGCCGATGACGCCCCAGTCGCTCAGCGGCCAGAAGGGACCCCAGCCGTAGTCGGTGAGCAGCGACACCCACGGCGCCACGAACACGCCCTCCAGCCCGTAGAGCGTCAGGCCGCCCGCGAGGACGCCGAGGACGAGCGCGACCGGCACGTTCAGGAGCGTCCACAGCAGGTCGCGCCACGAGGCCGGATCGGCGAGGACCCACTTCAGCCGGCCGAACACGCCCGCCCCGGCCGGCTCCGCCCGGTACGGGACGGGGATCCGCACCCCCGACCACCCGGCCGCCCACGCGCGCTGCTGGTTGGCGACCGTCCGGATCGCCTGGAACATCACCGGAGCCAGGACGACCCCGAACCCCAGCGGGATGAACGCGATCGACAGCACGGTCACGATGAACAAGGGCAGGTTCACCGCGTACGCCAGCACGATCTGGACGACCGCCCGCCCGAAACAGGCGAGGGCGCGCCGCCCGTACCCGCGCAGTAGCTCACTCACCGTTCCTCCAAGGGTTCGCCGTGGGACCTCCACCATTGTCATCGTTCGCCCCTCGCGGCTCGGTGGTGCTAGACCCCCTCTTCGTGACCGATGCGGTGGGGTTAGGCCTACCGTCATTCGAGCGTGACAAGACAACCGGCCCCGTTCCCTGGACAATGCACAGGCGACACTCAGGGGAGAAAGCGAATTCAAGCTGTGACAGCGACCATCAGCCAGACGTCCGACGGCCAGGGCCCCGGGCCCGCCCTGCGGCCCATCACCGAGCGCATCGCCGAGGAGATCGGCGTCCGCGAGGGGCAGGTGCGGGTCGCGGTGGACCTGCTCGACGGCGGGGCGACCGTCCCGTTCATCGCCCGCTACCGCAAGGAGGCCACCGGCGCGCTCGACGACGCCCAGCTCCGCGCGCTGGAGGAGCGGCTGCGCTACCTGCGCGAGCTGGACGAGCGCCGCGCCGCGATCCTGGAATCGGTCGAGTCGCAGGGCAAGCTCACCGACGAGCTGCGAGCGCAGATCATCACGGCCGACTCCAAGGCGCGGCTGGAGGACATCTACCTCCCGTACAAGCCGAAGCGGCGGACGAAGGCCCAGATCGCCCGCGAGGCCGGGCTCGAACCGCTCGCCGAGATGCTGCTCGGCGACCCGTCCCGCGACCCGCAGGCCGAGGCCGCGGCGTTCGTGGACGAAGAGAAGGGCGTCGCCGACGCGGCCGCCGCACTGGAGGGCGCCCGCGCCATCCTGGTCGAGCGCTTCGCCGAGGACGCCGACCTCATCGGCGCCCTGCGCGAGCGGATGTGGAACCGGGGGCGCATGGTCTCGCGCGTGCGGGACGGCAAGCAGGAGTCGGGCGCCAAGTTCTCCGACTACTTCGACTTCGCCGAGCCGTTCGCGAAGCTGCCCTCGCACCGCGTCCTCGCGCTGTTCCGGGGGGAGAAGGAGGAGGTCCTCGACCTCGACCTGGAACCCGAGGAGGCGGGGGAGGACCCGGCCGCGCGCAGCTCCTACGAGGTGGAGATCGCCCGCCGGTTCGAGATCGCCGACCAGGGGCGTCCCGCCGACAAGTGGCTGTCGGACGCGGTCCGGTGGGCCTGGCGCACCCGGATCCTCGTCCACCTCGGCATCGACCTGCGCACCCGGCTGCGGCAGGAGGCCGAGGACGAGGCGGTCCGCGTGTTCGCCGCCAACCTGCGCGACCTCCTGCTCGCCGCGCCCGCCGGCACCCGCACGACCATGGGCCTCGACCCGGGCCTGCGCACCGGCGTCAAGGTCGCCGTCGTGGACGCGACCGGCAAGGTCGTCGCGACCGACACGATCTTCCCGCACGAGCCGCGCCGCAGGTGGGACGAGTCGATCGAGACGCTCGCCCGGCTGGCCCGCGAGCACCGGGTCGACCTGGTCTCGATCGGCAACGGCACCGCCTCACGCGAGACCGACAAGCTCGCCGCCGACCTGATCGCCCGGCATCCCGACCTCAAGCTGACCAAGGTCATGGTGTCGGAGGCGGGCGCGTCGGTGTACTCGGCGTCGGAGTACGCGGGCCGCGAGCTGCCCGGCATGGACGTCTCGCTGCGCGGCGCGGTGTCCATCGCCCGCCGCCTGCAGGACCCGCTCGCCGAGCTGGTCAAGATCGACCCCAAGTCGATCGGCGTCGGCCAGTACCAGCACGACGTGTCCGAGGTGAAGCTGTCGCGCTCCCTCGACGCCGTCGTCGAGGACTGCGTGAACGCCGTCGGCGTCGACGTCAACACCGCGTCCGCGCCGCTGCTCACCCGCGTGTCGGGCATCGGCGAGGGCCTCGCCGACAACATCGTCGCGCACCGCGACGCCAACGGCCCCTTCCGCAGCCGCGCCGGGCTGAAGGGCGTCCCGCGGCTCGGCCCGAAGGCGTTCGAGCAGTGCGCGGGCTTCCTGCGCATCCCCGGCGGGGACGACCCGCTCGACGCCTCCAGCGTGCACCCCGAGTCCTATCCCGTCGTCCGCCGGATCCTGGACTCCGCGGGCACGGACATCAAGTCCCTCGTCGGCAACACCGCCGTCCTGCGCTCGCTCAGGCCGGCGGAGTTCGTCGACGACACCTTCGGGCTGCCGACCGTCACCGACATCCTCGCCGAGCTGGAGAAGCCCGGCCGCGACCCGCGCCCGGCGTTCCGGACCGCCACGTTCAAGGAGGGCGTCGACAAGCTCGCCGACCTCGAACCCGGCATGCTCCTGGAGGGCGTCGTCACCAACGTCGCCGCGTTCGGCGCGTTCGTGGACGTCGGCGTCCACCAGGACGGGCTCGTGCACATCTCCGCGATGTCGGACAAGTTCGTCTCCGATCCCCGCGAGGTCGTCAAGCCCGGCGACATCGTCCGCGTGAAGGTCCTGGACGTCGACCTGCAGCGCAAGCGCATCTCGCTCACGCTGCGCCTGGACGACGAGCCGGGCCGCGACCAGCAGGGCGGCGGCGGTCGGCGCGGCGAGCAGCGCGAGCAGCGCGAGCAGCGCGAGGGCGGCGCGCGTCCGGGACGCGGCGGTCAGGACCGGCGCGGCCAGGGCCAGCGGGGCCCGGGGCAGCGCGGTCAGGACCAGCGGGGTCAGGAGCAGCGGGGTCAGGAGCAGCGGGGGCAGGGCCAGCGGGGTCAGGACCAGCGCGGCCGGAACCAGCGCGGCGGGCAGCGCCGCGGCGGCCAGGGAGGCGGCGACTTCTCCGGGGGCGGCGCCATGGCCGACGCGCTCCGGCGCGCCGGCCTGGACAAGGGCCTCCCCAGCAAGGACAAGGGCCGCTCCGGCAAGAAGCGCTGACACCCGGCGACAGCGTTGAACGGCGTCCCCCGCTCGGCGGCGGGGCGCCGTTCAGTCGTCGCCGAAGCCGCGCCAGCGACCGTCCGAGCCCGTCTCGGTCGGGCGCCGCGGGCGGACGGGACGCCGCGGCTGCGGCGCCGCCTCGGGGGGAGAGGCCTCGGGCCGGGCGTGGGAACCCTCGCCGAGCGGGTCCTGCGCGTACGGGGAACGCTGCCGCGGCACCTGCGGAGCGTGCCGGTACGCCTGGCCGAGCCTCGGGCCGCCCAGCGCCGGCCCGCCGACCGCCGTGCCGAACGGGTCCACCGCGTCGGCGCCCTCCGCGGAGGAGCCGTCGGGCTCGTCCGGAATCGGCCGGTGCCGGGGGAACTGCAGGACGGCGACCGCGCCCAGCGCCAGCGCGCCCAGCCGCATCGCCGAGTGCGCCGCGTCCTGCGGCCACGGCTCCGCGTACAGGAACGTGCCCATGACCAGCAGGTAGGTCTTGGCGCTCACGGTCATCACGGTGGCCACGATCGAGACCCGGCAGCGCTGGAACGCCATGACCATGATCCCGAACCCGATGGCCGCGGCCAGCACCGTCAGGTACGGCCACGGCGTCGCGGCGATGCGCGGGCTCGTGGCGTGCGCGTCGTCGCTCCACCCTTTGATCGCCAGCTCGGCGGTGCCGACCGGGAAGCCCGAGCTCAGACCGTAGGCGATGCCGGTCACCGGGCGGGCGTGCCGGCCGTCGGGCCGGTGGTCGCCGAGGACCAGGATCAGCACCGGCACCAGCACCGCGGGGGCGACCACCGCGGCGATCTTCCACAGCGGCGCGTCGGCCGAGCCGATCGGCTCGTCTCCCCGCAGCGACGCGGTCAGCAGCAGGATCGCCCCGCCGATCAGCACCAGGCTGAGCCACTCGCGCGGGGTGAGCCGCTCGCCGAAGAAGACCAGCGCGATCAGCAGCAGCGGCACGATGCCCGACATGAAGATCGGTACGGCGGTGGACAGCGGCAGGTTGCGCAGCGCGAGGATCTGCAGGCCGAGGCCGCCGAGCACGATCCCGAGCGCGATCAGGAAGACCCAGTTGCTCACGATCGTCCACACCATGTGCGGGATGCGGTTGCCCCGGACGGGGGGCATCCGGTCCGCCGCGAGCTTGAACACGGCGAACCCGAGGTAGTAGAGACCGGTCGCACTGGAGGCCGCGGCTATCCCGTTCATCCCGGACGAGTATGGGGGTCCCGGTGCTCCATGTCACTGCCCGTACGGTGGCGCTGACTCGGATTCCCCGGGCTTGCGGGCCTCCGATGTCCGCAGCCGGGGCCGCGACCCCATAGACTTGGCCGCGCGAAGGCGCGGAGCCGTATTTCGGCGTGCCCGCGCCGCCGAGAGACTGACCGGCCGAGCACCACGGCGCAGCCCGCTGCGTGGAGGCCGAGGGCTCGCACGTAAAGAGGAAGAGAACGCGTCGAACGCCGCGGCCGAGACAGCGCCCGATCAAGGAGACCGACCCCAGTGAAGACCGATGTCGAGGAGCTGACCCCCACGCGGGTCAAGCTCACCGTCGAGGTTCCGTTCGACGAGCTCAAGCCGAACCTCGACAAGGCGTACAAGGAGATCTCGCAGCAGGTGCGGATCAAGGGCTTCCGGCCCGGCAAGGTTCCCGCCCCGCTGATCGACAAGTACGTCGGCCGGGGAGCGGTCCTCCAGGAGGCGGTCAACGACGCGCTTCCCGAGCTGTACGGCCGCGCCGTCGAGGAGTCCGAGATCTTCGTGCTCGGACAGCCCGACGTCGAGGTGACCGAACTGGAGGACGGCACCCAGTTCGCGTTCACCGCCGAGGTCGACATCCGGCCGAAGTTCGAGGTGCCCGACTACGACGGCCTGGAGGTCGTCGTCGAGGACGCCGAGGTCACCGACGAGCAGGTCGGCGAGACCATCGACAACCTCCGCGAGCGCTTCGCCTCCCTCACCGGCGCCGAGCGCGCGGCCGAGGAGGGCGACTTCGCCACCATCGACCTCGTCGCGCGGATCGACGGCGAGGAGATCGAGGACGCCTCCACCGCGGGCTACTCCTACGAGGTCGGCAGCAACTCCGCGATCGAGGGGCTGGACGAGGCCATTGTCGGCCTCGCCGCGGGCGAGGACAAGACCTTCACCGGCACCCTGGTCGGCGGCGAGCACGCCGGCGAGGAGGCCGAGATCACCGTCACCGTGCAGAGCGTCAAGGTCAAGAACCTGCCCGACCTGGACGACGAGTTCGCCCAGCTCGCCAGCGAGTTCGACACGATCGAGGAGCTGCGCGAGGACGTGCGCGTCCGGCTCGGGCGGCAGGTGAAGCTGCAGCAGCTGTCCGAGGCGCGCGACAAGGCCCTCGAGGCGCTCCTGGAGAAGGTCGACATCCCGCTTCCCGAGAAGGTCGTGGAAGAGGAGATCGGCCGCCGCAACCAGCAGCTGGAGCAGCAGCTCCAGATGGCCGGCATGACCAAGGACGACTACCTCAAGGAAGAGGAGAAGACCGCCGAGGAGTTCGACACCGAGGTCGCCGACGCGGCCCGCCTCGCGGTCAAGGGCGGCTTCGTGCTCGACCAGCTCGCCGTCCAGGAGGAGCTGAACGTCGAGAACGAGGAGCTCAGCGAGTACGTCGTCTCGCAGGCGATGCAGATGGGCGTGCAGCCCCAGCAGCTCGCCGAGTACCTGACGCAGAACAACCAGCTCCCGGCGATCGTCTCCGAGGTCCTGCGCAGCAAGGCGCTGAACCTCGTGGTCGAGCACGTCACGGTCAAGGACGAGTCGGGCAACGAGATCGACGTCGACGCCGTGCAGCGCGAGCTGAACGGCGAGACCGTCCAGGCCGAGGACGCCGGCGAGGACGGAGCCGACGTGCAGGCCGAGGGCGGCGCTCCGGAGGAGGCCCCCGAGGAGACGGCTGAGGCCGCCGCTGAGGAGACCCCGGCCGCCGACGCTGCCGACGAGCAGGACGGCAAGACCAAGGACGCCTAGAGCTTTTCCTGGACGTCCACGAGGCACCGGGCACGCCCCGCATCCGTACGACGGGTGCGGGGCGTGCGCGTGAGCGGGGTCCGCCGGGCCGGATGCGAGGCGAAGATCGTCCGGAACGCGCGCGTCGCCCGGGCCGCGCCGGGTACGCCCCTGGCGAAAAGCCGGGCCCCCGGGCGTGAGTGGGCCCGTGAGCGCGTTAATGTCCAATCATCCGAACCGATTAAAAGGACCGGAGGAACACCCGGTGAGCATGCCTCCGACTTTCGACGAGTCGTCGCGGATCCAGGCGCGGGTCGCCGAGGCGCCCCTGTTGCCTCTGGGCGACCAGCTGTTCCAGCGGCTGCTGCGCGAGCGCATCGTCTTCCTCGGCCAGCAGGTCGACGACGACATCGCCAACCGCATCTGCGCCGAACTCCTGCTGCTGTCGGCCGAGGACGGCCGGCGCGACATCACGCTCTACATCAACTCGCCAGGCGGCTCCGTCACCGCCGGCATGGCGATCTACGACATCATGCAGTACGTCCCGAACGACATCGTCACGGTCGGCATGGGCCTGGCCGCCTCGATGGGGCAGTTCCTGCTGTGCGCGGGCGCCCGGGGCAAGCGCTACGCCCTGCCGCACGCGCGGATCATGATGCACCAGCCGTCCGGCGGCATCGGCGGCACCGCCTCCGACATCAAGATCCAGGCCGAGCAGATGCTGTACGTCAAGAAGACGCTCGCCGAGAAGATCGCCGAGCACACCGGCCAGGAGCTCGACCAGATCGAGCGCGACTCCGACCGGGACCGCTGGTTCACCGCCGACGAGGCCAAGGACTACGGGTTCGTCGACCACGTCGTGCTCAGCGCCAACCAGGTGCCCTCCGAGGGCCCCGTCTCCTGACGACCTCACAACGATTCGGAGGCACACAGTGAGCGACCTCATCCGACCCGGTTTCAGCGATATGGTCCGGCCCGCCGCGTACGCGGGCGGCTCTCCGAAGCCGGTCGACGACCGCTACATCATTCCGTCGTTCGTCGAGCGCACCACGTACGGGGTCAAGGAGATGAACCCGTACAACAAGCTCTTCGAAGAGCGGATCATCTTCCTCGGCGTGCAGATCGACGACGCGTCCGCCAACGACGTGATGGCCCAGCTGATCACGCTGGAGTCGATCGACCCCGACCGCGACATCAGCATCTACATCAACTCGCCGGGCGGCTCGTTCACCGCCATGACGGCGATCTACGACACGATGCAGTTCGTCAAGCCCGAGATCCAGACCGTGTGCATCGGCCAGGCGGCGTCCGCCGCGGCGGTGCTGCTCGCGGCCGGGACGCCGGGCAAGCGGGCGGCGCTGCCCAACTCGCGGATCCTGATCCACCAGCCCGCGACCGAGGGCAGCTACGGCCAGTCCAGCGACATCGAGATCCAGGCCCGCGAGATCATGCGGATCCGCGATCTGCTGGAGTCGATCCTGGCCGAGCACAGCGGCAAGGGCATCGACGAGGTCCGCCGCGACATCGAGCGCGACAAGATCCTCACGGCGGCCGAGGCCAAGGACTACGGCCTCATCGACGACGTCTTCGCCAGCAGGAAGCGGAAGGCCGAGGTAGTGTCGTCCTGAGACGGCACGAGGACGAGGGAGTCCCCCAGCCCGGTCGTCACACTTCCGGGCGAGGGGCTTTCCAAGTCCGCTGGAGGCGGTAACGTCGAACCCGACGTCGTGAGCCTCCGGGACGCAGACCAGCTGCGCCGCATCCTCCAAGGCTGGCGGCCCCACGAAAAGGAGACGGTTGGGTGGCACGCATCGGCGACGGTGGTGACCTGCTCAAGTGCTCGTTCTGCGGGAAGAGCCAGAAGCAGGTCAAGAAGCTCATCGCGGGTCCGGGCGTGTACATCTGCGACGAGTGCATCGATCTCTGCAACGAGATCATCGAGGAGGAGCTCTCCGAGACCTCCGACCTCAAGTGGGACAACCTGCCCAAACCACGGGAGATCTACGAGTTCCTCGACTCCTATGTGATCGGGCAGGAGACGGCGAAGAAGGCGCTCTCCGTCGCCGTCTACAACCACTACAAGCGGATCCAGTCGGGTGACACCGGCCGTGACGACCTGGTCGAGCTGGGCAAGTCCAACATCCTGCTCCTCGGTCCCACCGGATCCGGCAAGACGCTGCTCGCGCAGACGCTCGCCAAGCTGCTCAACGTCCCGTTCGCCATCGCGGACGCCACGGCGCTGACGGAGGCGGGCTACGTCGGGGAGGACGTCGAGAACATCCTCCTCAAGCTGATCCAGGCGGCCGACTACGACGTCAAGAAGGCCGAGACCGGGATCATCTACATCGACGAGGTCGACAAGATCGCCCGCAAGAGCGAGAACCCGTCGATCACCCGGGACGTGTCGGGGGAGGGCGTCCAGCAGGCCCTGCTGAAGATCCTGGAGGGCACCACCGCCAGCGTGCCGCCGCAGGGCGGCCGCAAGCACCCCCACCAGGAGTTCATCCAGATCGACACCACGAACGTGCTGTTCATCTGCGGCGGCGCGTTCGCCGGCCTGGAGAAGATCGTCGAGTCCCGGGTCGGCAAGCAGGGCATGGGCTTCGGCGCGCAGATCCGCTCCAAGTCCGACTTCGAGGAGTCGTCGGCGGTGCTCGGCGACGTGATGCCCGAGGACCTGCTGAAGTTCGGCATGATCCCCGAGTTCATCGGCCGGCTCCCGGTGATCACCTCGGTGCACAACCTCGACCGCGAGGCGCTGATCAACATCCTCACCGAGCCGAAGAACGCGCTGGTGCGCCAGTACCACCGCCTCTTCGAGCTCGACGGGGTCGACCTGGAGTTCACCGACGACGCCCTGGAGGCGATCGCCGACCAGGCCATCCTGCGCGGCACCGGCGCCCGCGGCCTCCGCGCGATCATGGAGGAGGTGCTCCTGTCGGTGATGTACGAGGTGCCGAGCCGGCAGGACGTCGCCCGCGTCGTCATCACCCGCGAGGCCGTGCTGGAGCACGTCAACCCGACCCTCGTCCCGCGCGACCGTCCCAAGCGCGAGCCGCGGGAGAAGTCGGCCTGACACCGCACGAGATCTGAACCGCACGAGAGCAGCGGGCGCCCACGCGGCACCGCTGCTCTCGGCGTTTCCGGCTAGGGGCGCGTCCGTCCTGCGGCCGCGCGGGACGGGTGGTTCCTGAGGGCGTAGTCGACGGTGTCCAGCGCCCACGCCCAGGACGTGTCGGCCGCGCGGGCCGTGTGGCCGAAGGCGCCCGCCAGCTCCAGGCTCACGTAGCCGTGGAACACGCTGCCGAGGAAGCGCACCGCGTCGGTCTGGTCGGGTTCGGGAAGGTCGTACCCGCGCAGGATCGCCCTCGTCATCTCCGCGTGCCGGGGCCCGGCGCTCGCCGCCGCCGTCTCCGGGTCGAGTTCGAGGCGGGCCGCGGCGTACCGTCCGGGGTGCTCGGCGGCGTAGGCGCGGTAGGCGCCGGCGCACGCCACGAGAGCGTCCTTGCCCGCGCGTCCCGCCACCGCGCCCGCGACCCTGTCGGCCAGTTCCTCCAGGGCCAGCAGGGCGACCCGCACTTTCAGCTCCCGCGCGTTCTCGATGTGCGCGTACAGGCTCGGGTCCTTGACGCCGAGCCTGCGCGCCACCGCCGAGACGGTGAGCCGGTCGAAGCCGATCTCGTCGGCCAGCTCCGCCGCCGTCCGGGCGAGGCGTTCGGCGGTGATGCCCGCGCGTGCCATGGAACCTCCGGACCTAGAGCATCTTGGTGACTGCCTATTCATGTTAGGGAACGCGCGGACATGGCGAAGCGGCCCGCCCCGGCCGCCCCCACCGCCCGAGTTCGCCGTCCATGCTTTCGAGCGCAGCAGCCATCACGTGGCCCTCACCCCGCTCGGCGGGGACCGCGTCGAGCAGCGACGCCGTCAGTGCGGGCACCGCGAGCGCTCCGCCGAGGCCGACCGGAACCATCAGCGCCGCCACCGTCTCCACCCGGGTATGCGTGCCGACCGTGGTCAGCGCCGCCAGGCCGGCGGTCCCGAGCAGTTGTCCCGCCGCGATCGGCACGCGCGGGCCGAACCGCCCGGCCAGCCGCGCCGAGGCCAGGTTCACCACGGCGACCAGTGCCGTCATCGGCACGAACAGCAGACCCGTGTGGAGGGCCGACTGCCCGCGCTCCTGCTGGAAGTACAGGCTGAAGGTGAACACCCCGCCGCCGAGGCCGCGGCCGATGTCCGGCAGCGCGACGGTGACGATCAGCGCGTCCAGCGAGATGAGGACGAAGCCCAGCAGGGCGGTGCCGAGCGCCACGGGGGATCCGCCCCGGGTCGCCTCCGGCACCGCGGCGCGCTCGTCGTTGGAAGTGGGGGACGGGGGGCGTCATGAGGGCTCTCCAGGTCTCGATGATCTCGATACTGGTCTCGGCCGGGCAGGGCGCGGCGCGGCCGACCGTCGCGCGACAGGCAACTGGGCGAGCCCTTGAACGGGACGCGTCGCATTGCGCCCCATCGACCGTGCCCCGTTGACGGCGGACGGCGCCGGCGCTCACACGCTGGCATCTGGCGCTCCGGCCCGGCAACGCCCGAATTCTCAAGGCGCCTTTAGCGCGGCTAACAGCCCTTGGCCGGCTGCCGCCGTCGCCCGGCCGAGGCGTGCGCCGGTGAGGCCGCGCGTGCCAGGGAACCTCGTCCCTAGGGTAACTTGGTGATTGCCTAATACTATTAGGAAATATGAGGGGGCAGGCATGACCGAGTGGATCACCACTCCCATCGACATGCGCATCGTGCGCGGCGCGCTCGAACTGGAGCGGACGGCACGCGGTGTGCTGCCGCACCGGCTGCCCCTCGCCGCCCGCGTCCAGTTCCACGACGAGTACATGGCGAGGACGGAGGAGCAGCCGTCGGGAGTGCGGCTGGCGTTCCGCACCCGGGCCACCGCCGTGGAACTGGACGTCCTGCCCACGAAGCGGGCCTACGAGGGCGCCCCTCCGCAGCCGGACGGCCTCTACGAGTTCGTGGTGGACGGGCGTCCGGAGGGCCGGGCCAGCGTGCCCGGCGGGAACCTGGCCGTCATCGACATGGCGACCCAGAAGGCGGTCACCAGGCCGGGCGAGCCGGGCACCCTCAGGTTCGCGGGCCTGGCCGCCGGGGCCAAGGACGTGGAGATCTGGCTGCCGCAGGTCGAGTCCGCCGAGCTGATCGCCCTGCGCGCCGACGCCCCCGTCGAACCCGTCCCGGACACCGGACGCCCCGTGTGGCTCCACCACGGCAGCTCGATCAGCCACGGCTCCACCGCCGCCGGCCCCACCTCCACCTGGCCCGCGGTGGCCGCCGCCCGGGGCGGGGCGGATCTGGTCAACCTCGGCTTCGGCGGCAACGCGATGCTCGACCCGTTCACCGCGCGCGCCATCCGCGACACCCCCGCCGACCTGATCAGCCTCAAGATCGGCATCAACGTCGCGAACGCCGACGCGATGCGGCTGCGCGCGTTCGGGCCCGCCGTGCACGGCTTCCTCGACACCGTCCGCGAGGGGCATCCCGACACGCCGCTGCTGCTCGTCTCGCCGATCCTGTGCCCCGTCCAGGAGCACACGCCGGGCCCCCTGGCCCTCGATCCCGAGGGCCCGGGGCTGCGGTTCCGGGCCACCGGCGACCCGGCGGAGGTCGCGAGCGGGCGCCTGACGCTGACCGTCATCAGGGACGCGCTGGCCGGCATCGCCGCCCGGCGCGCCCAGGACGACCCTCACCTGCACTACCTCGACGGCCGGGCACTCTACGGCGAGGCCGACTACGCGGAGCTGCCCCTGCCGGACGGGGTCCACCCCGCCCCCGAGACCCACCGCCTCATCGGAGAACGCTTCGCGGCACTCGTCTTCGAGAGCGAGCACGGAGCCTTCGCGGCCCGCTGAGCCAGGGGAGGGGCCCGGGCGCCCGCCCGGGTGCCGCTAGGCGGCCGGGCCGCCGGAGATGTCGCCGACCAGCGCCGCGACCTCGTCGACGAGGGCCTTCTGGTGCGGCTGGAGGTCCTGGCCCGCCATCCCGGAGACGACCGGCAGGAACGGGTCGTCGAAGGGCTCGGCGCCGGCCAGGGTCTCGATGACCGCCAGACCGCAGAACGGCACGTACACCGGGTTGTAGCCGCCCTCGTGCGACATCGCGATCCGGCCGGAGCACACGTCCTCGGCGACGTCCATGAGCCGCCGCGTCATGCTCCGGTAGCCCACGGAGGTGAGCAGCTGCCGGGCCAGCGGGTCCATCGCGCTGCCGTCGAAGCCCGAGGCGACGAGGATGAGATCCGGCTGGAACCGCCGCAGGGCCGGCGCCACCACCTGGTCCATGGCGTACAGGTAGCCTCCGTCGCCGGTTCCCGGCGGCAGCGGGACGTTCAGCGCGTACCCGAAGCCGGCGCCGTCGCCGCGTTCGGTGAGCGCGCCGCTGTTCGGCGGGAAGCAGTTGTCCTGGTGCAACGAGATCGTGAGCACGTCCGGGTCGCCGTAGAAGAACGACTGCGTCCCGTTGCCGTGGTGGACGTCCCAGTCGACGACCGCGATGCGCCGCACGCCGAGGACGTCGCGGGCGTGCCGGGCGGCGATGGCGAGGTTGCCGAAGACGCAGAACCCCATGCCGCTGCCCGCGACGGCGTGGTGGCCGGGCGGGCGGACCAGGGCGTACCCGTTGGCGACGTCGCCGTTGACGACCGCCTCGACCATCGCGAGGACGCCGCCGGCCGCCAGGGTCGCGATCTCGTGGCCTCCCTTTCCGAAGGGGCTGAAGCCGTCGCCGGCGTCGCCGCCCTTCGGCCACCCGCTCTCCGTCTTGATCCGCTCCAGATGGTCCCGGGTGTGGACCTTCAGGATCTCCTCCTCCGTGGCGTGCCGCGGCCGCACCCGCTCCAGCCGGTCGATGAGCCCGGACACGACGATCAGTTCGTGGATGCGCCGCTTGGTCTCGGCGTTCTCCATGTGCATGAACGGTTGCAGCCCGGCCGCCGGGTCCGCCCCGAACAGGCCGGCGTTCGATCCGGTGTCATGCCAGCCGAAGATCTCGTGGTACAGGTAGCCCGTGGTCATCGCTTGTTCCTCTTCCGGTGACGAGAGCGCTTTGCCCAGTGGAGGTGCCGGTCGCCGCAGGTCCGCCTGCGGGCCCGGTCGCGTTATGGGACCGCGGGCCGGGCGTCCGGGACATCCGTAGAACTGCGGAGTCGCCCGGTCGGCACGGGGGCGGGCCCCGCCCGGGCCGGGGGGCGTGAGCGGCTTCGGATCGTGACGCCGGAAGATCTTGTCCGGGCGCCCGTCCGCGCCATAGATTCGGGGCTCTCGTCGTGGTTCGCTGCCCGACCGCGCGCGGCCAGGAGGTGCCATGCCCACATATCGGCATGTCGCGCTCGCGGCCGAGATCGGGATGCTGGTCCACGAGCCCGACGCGGCCCGGGCGCGCGGGGAGATGCTGCGCCTGCTGAACGAGGTCCTGGACGGCGACGCCGCGTCCCTGATAGCGGTCGACCCGTTCGACGAGAAGCACCGCCAGGTCGCCGGGGTCGGCTACACGGCCGAGACGGCGCGCTCGCTGGCCGTCGACTTCGCCCGCACCCCCTGGTTCGACGACGTGCTCAACGCCGAGCTGCCCCCGTCCATCTCCGAGGAGCCGAGCCAGAGCTTCCGCCGCGGCTGGTTCTACGAGGAGTACGTGGAGCCCGCGGGATTCCGGGACGGCATGACGGGGGCCCTGCGGCACCAGGGGCGGTACGTGGGCCTCGTGCACCTCTCCAGCGGACGGCAGGGGGCGTTCGACACCCGGGGACGCCGGCTGCTCGCATCCGTCATGCCCGCGCTGGCTGCGGCGGCGGATGTGGCAGGGCGCGCCGTCCACGCCGGCGGGGTGCGGCCCTCGGATCGCGTCGCCCTCGTGTCCGGCGACCGGATCGTGCCGGTGCCGGAGCGGGAGCGGCCGCAGGTGCTGGAGGATCGCGCCTTCCGGGAGGTCGTCGCGGAGTTCCGGGAGTCGGGCGGCCGGCGGCTCCGCGCCCTCTGGCCCCTCGACCGGACGTGGCACCGCGTCGGGCTGCTCTCACCCGAGCTTCCCGTCCGCCTGCCGGGGGCGGTGCTCGTCCACGCGCGGCCCGCCGTGGTGCCGTACGGACTGACCGGCCGCGAGGTGGAGGTCCTGACGCGCCTGGCGATGGGGATGTCCAACGACGTCATCGCCCAGCAGTTCTTCCTGTCGCCGCGCACGATCCACAAGCACGTCGAGCACGTCCTGCAGAAGACCCGGACGTCGAGCCGGACCGAGGCCGCGGCGCTCGCCGTGCGCGAGGGCATCCTGCGCCCCGTGCCCGGACTGCCCCGGCGCGCCGGGGTGCGGGCCTTCCTGACCCGTGCGGGCGGTTGACCCGCGCCGCCCCCCGCGGGGGGACGTCAGCCGCGGGACTCGCCGAGGCCGGCCTCGCGGGCCAGGACGATGGCCTGGGCGCGGTCGGCGACGTGCAGCTTCATGAAGATGTTCGAGACGTGGTTGCGGACGGTCTTCTGGCTGAGGTAGAGCGTCCCGGCGATCTCGGTGTTGCTGCGGCCCTGCGCGATCAGTTCGAGGACCTCCCGCTCCCGCTCGGTGAGCTGCGGGAACGCGGCCTGCCGCGGGTCGGGCATGTCGGTGAAGTAGGTGAGCACGCGGCGAGCGATCTCCGGGCCGTAGATGGCCTCGCCCGCCGCGACCGCCTTGACGGCGCGGGCGATCTCCTCCGCGCCCGACTCCTTCAGCAGGTAGCCGCGGGCGCCGGCGCGCATCGCCGCGAAGACCGAGTCGTCATCGCGGAACATCGTCAGCACCAGCACGCCGATGCGCGGGCTGGTGCGGGTGATGGTGCGGGTAGCCTCGATGCCGTTGCCGCCGGGCATGTGCAGGTCCATGATGACCACGTCCGGCTGCAGCTCGGCCGCGAGCCGCACCGCGCCCGGGCCGTTCTCGGCCTCGCCGACGACCTCCACTCCGAGCGCCTGCAGCAGGCCCTTCAGCCCCTGCCGGAACACCGGGTGGTCGTCGGTGATGAGCACCCGGATGGTCTCGGTCATCGCCGCTCGTCTCTTCCGATGGAGGGACGATGGTACCCGGCGGCGATCCGCGCGGCGGCGAGCGGCAGGCGGACGGTGACGACGGTCCCGCCGCCGTTCCGGGACGCGATCGCGCAGCTGCCGCCGACCTCGGCGGCCCACTCCTTCATCGCGGCCAGGCCGCGGCGCGGCCTCGGCTGGCCCCCGTTGCGGAGGGCGTCCGGCAGGCCGGGCCCGGTGTCGGCGACCATCAGGTGAAGGTCGGCGTCCCGGGTCAGCCTGACCGTCACGGTGCTCTCCGGGGCGTGCAGCCGGACGTTCGTCAGCGCCTCCTGCGCGATCCGGTACGCCGCGACCTCCACCGCGGCCGGCAGCCCCGCGGGCTCGCCGTCGAACCGGACGTCCACCCGCTCGCAGCAGCCGGCGGCGAACGACTCGATCGCGGCGACGAGGCCGAGGTCGTCCAGCGCGGGGGGCCGCAGCCCGTGCGCGAGGTCGCGGATCTCCCCGACGGCGTTCGCGAGCCGGTCCCGGACCTCGGCGAGCAGCGGGTCCATCCGCTCCGGCTCGCCGGCGAGGGTGATGCGGGCGGCGTCCAGCGACATCGCGAGGCTGGCGAGCGTCGGCCCGAGCCCGTCGTGCAGGTCGTGGCGCAGCCGGCGGCGCTCCTCCTCGCGGCTGGCGAGGATGCGCTCGCGGGAGCGCTGCAGGTCGGCGGTGAGACGGTGGAGGTAGGGGATGGTCGCGGCACGTGCCGCCACGGCCCCCGCTGTGAACGCGCCGGCCAGCACGGCGGCGCGTGCCAGTCCCGCTCGCATCCCGTCCCTCTCCCTCCGCCCCGCCATCGCGGGACTTCGCCGCCACCCTTTCCGGCGAGGCGACCCGGTGTCAGGTGACCAGTGTCCCGACCGCGGCGGGAAAACGCTCTCTGACCCCTCCCGCCGCGTGTCGCGGGCGCCGCGCACGACGCTGGCCAGGCCGATGCCCGCGGGCGGCGCGCCCCTCCACGCGGCGCTCGCGGACGCGGTGCGAGGCGGCCCGGCCGCCGGGACGGGCGCCCCGAAGGCCGTTCCGGTCGACCGGATCAAGGTGATCTGCGTGGACGCGAGGGGGTGCGGCAGGGGCCGCCGGAGCGGATCTCCCCGGGCGCGACCGGCCGTCCTGGGCCGTCCACCCCGCGCGTCCCCGTAGAATCGTCAGCCGTGACACAGCCCAGCAATGAGCGCGGCCAGGGCGCCGCCGCGGACGTCGACCTTCCCACCCAGTACCGGCCGGCCGATGTAGAGGGCCGGCTCTACGAGCGGTGGGTATCGGCGGGGCTGTTCACCGCCGATCCGGAGCGCGCGCCCGAGCGGCCGGCCTTCTCCATCGTGATCCCGCCGCCGAACGTGACCGGTTCGCTGCACATGGGCCACGCCCTCGACCACTCCATCCAGGACACCCTCGTCCGGCGCCGCCGGATGCAGGGCCACGAGGTGGCGTGGGTGCCGGGCATGGACCACGCGGGCATCGCCACGCAGAACGTGGTGGAGCGCGAGCTGGCCAAGGAGGGCCTGTCGCGGCACGACCTCGGGCGCGCCGACTTCGTCGAGCGGGTCTGGCAGTGGAAGGCCGAGTCCGGTGGCCGCATCCTCGGCCAGATGCGCCGCCTCGGCGACAGCGTCGACTGGACGCGCGAGGCGTTCACGATGGACGACGACCGCGCCCGCGCCGTCCGGACGATCTTCAAGCGGCTGTTCGACGACGGCCTGATCTACCGCGCCGAGCGCATCATCAACTGGTGCCCGCGCTGCCTGACGGCGCTGTCGGACATCGAGGTCGAGCACGAGGAGGTCGACGGCGAGCTGGTGTCGATCCGGTACGGGTCGGGCGACGACGAGATCGTCGTCGCGACCACCCGGGCGGAGACGATGCTCGGCGACACCGCCGTGGCCGTCCACCCGGAGGACGCCCGGTACGCGCACATGGTCGGGCGGGAGATCGAGCTCCCGCTGACCGGCCGCCGGATCCCCGTCGTCGCCGACGAGCACGTCGACCCCGCGTTCGGCACCGGCGCCGTCAAGGTGACCCCCGCGCACGACCCGAACGACTTCGAGATCGGCCGGCGGCATTCCCTGCCGTCCCTGTCGGTCATGGACGAGCGGGGCGTCGTCACCGTGCACGGCCCGTTCGCGGGGCTGGACCGGTTCGAGGCGCGCCCGGCGGTCGTGGCCGCGCTGCGCGAGCAGGGCCGGATCGTCAAGGAGGTCCGCCCCTACAAGCACTCGGTCGGGCACTGCCAGCGCTGCTCCACGGTCGTCGAGCCGCGCGTGTCGCTGCAGTGGTTCGTCAAGGTCGAGTCGCTGGCGCGGGCCGCGGGCGACGCCGTCCGCGACGGCCGCGTCAAGATCCACCCGCCGGAGATGGCGTCCCGCTACTTCGAGTGGGTCGACAACATGCACGACTGGTGCATCAGCCGCCAGCTGTGGTGGGGGCACCGGATCCCGGTCTGGTACGGGCCGGACGGCGAGGTCGTCTGCCCGGGGCCCGACGAGGAGCCGCCCGCCGGCTGGACGCAGGACTCCGACGTCCTCGACACGTGGTTCTCGTCCGCGCTGTGGCCGTTCTCCACGCTCGGCTGGCCGGACGAGACGCCCGACCTGAAGCGCTTCTACCCCACGTCCGTCCTGGTCACGGGCTACGACATCCTGTTCTTCTGGGTCGCCCGCATGATGATGTTCGGGCTGTACGCGATGGACGGCGTCCAGCCGTTCGACACCATCGCCCTGCACGGGATGGTCCGCGACCAGTTCGGCAAGAAGATGTCCAAGTCGTTCGGGAACGTCATCGACCCGCTCGACTGGATCGACGCCTACGGCGCCGACGCCACCCGCTTCACGCTGCTGCGCGGCGCGAACCCGGGCGGCGACGTCCCGGTGGCCGAGGAGTGGGTGCAGGGCTCGCGCAACTTCTGCAACAAGCTGTGGAACGCGACCCGGTTCGCGCTCATCAACGGCGCGCACACCCGCGGCGACATGCCCGCCGAGCTCTCCACGGTCGACGCCTGGGTGCTGTCCCGGCTGCACGCGGTGATCGCCGAGGTCGACGCGCACCTGGAGGCGTTCGACTTCGCGAAGGCGTGCGAGGCGCTCTACCACTTCGCGTGGGACGAGGTCTGCGACTGGTACGTGGAGCTGGCCAAGGTGCAGCTCGCCGACGAGCGCGCCGAGGCGACGCGCCGCGTGCTCGGCGAGGTCTTCGACAACCTGCTGCGGCTGCTGCACCCGGTCGTCCCGTTCGTCACCGAGGAGCTGTGGACGTCCCTGACGGGCGCGGAGACGGTCGTCACCGCGCCGTGGCCGGCCGCCGACCCGGCGCGGCGCGACGGCGGCGCCGAGGAGCTCGTCGGCTCCCTCCAGCGGATGGTGACCGAGGTGCGGCGGTTCCGCGCCGACCAGGGCCTCAAGCCCGGTCAGCGGGTCGCCGCGCGGATCGAGTGGAACGGCTCCGCCCTGCAGGGCCACGAGGACGGCATCCGTGCGCTGCTGCGCCTCACCGAGCCGGAGGACGGCTTCTCCTCGACGGCGTCCCTGCCGGTCGAGGACGTGAAGGTGCACCTCGACACCGCCGGGGTGATCGACGTCGCCGCCGAGCGCAAGCGGCTGGAGAAGGACCTGGCCGCCGCCCGCAAGGAGGTCGACCAGGCGCGGCGCAAGCTCGGCAACGAGGCGTTCATGGCGAAGGCGCCCGAGGCGGTCGTGGCGAAGAACCGCGACCGGCTCGCCCAGGCGGAGTCCGACATCGGCAGGCTGGAGTCGCAGCTGGCCGCGCTCCCGGCGGGCTGACCTCCGCGGGGGGCCGGCCCGGCCGCTCTTGACACGGGTGCTGACACGGCGATCCTTCGGCGCCGCGGCGCCTGCCGCAGTTACGATCCGGTAGGGCCCGTGGGCCTTTGCGGTAGTTGAACCATCAGGAGTGCAATGGCCGATTCACCACCTCGGTCCGGCACGCCGGACTCCCCGTCCGGCGACGACCTGGACGCGGCGCAGGTCATCGAGGACGGTCCCGGACCGGAGTCCGCCCCGGCGCCCTTCGGCGGCGCGCGCCCCTGGTGGTCGGTCGACATCGGCGACGGGACCGGCCCGCACGCGATGGTGAACGGCACCGGCCCGCACGCCATGCCGAGGAACGGCACCGGCCCGCACGCGATGCCCGTCTCGGCGAACGGGTCGGGAGCGATGCCGGTCGTGGGCACGGGCCCGCACGGCGTCCTGCGGGACGGCACCGGCCCGCTGCCGCCGGTGCCGGGCCCCCCGGCCGGGCCCGGCGGGCGCCTGCCGAAGCCGCTGCTGGTCGCGGGCGCCGTGGCGGGCGCCGGGGTGCTGCTCGTCGCGGGCGTGCTGGCGCTGCGGGCCGGCGGCGGCGCCGACGACACCGGGGCGACGGCCGGTCCCGGGCCGTCCAAGAAGGTGGTCAAGGCGGGGCCGACGGCCGGGGGCCTGCACAAGGATCCGCTGACCTCGCCGCAGGCGAGCGTCGCGTACCCGTTCGTCGCGGGCGCGGTCGAGGCGGGCGGCGTCCCGGTGGCCGGGAGCGGCCTCGCCGTCTACACCGAGGAGCCGGTGCGCAAGGTCAACGTGCTGTTCGTGGGCGGGACGGGCCGGATCGGCGATCCCGCGGACTTCCTCCAGGAGACGCAGCCCACCACGTTCATCGCCGGGCAGGACGCCGACCCTGGGCGCAGGGGCGGCAAGGCGGTGTGCGGCACGTTCGCCGTCCTCGCCGAGACCCACACCTACTGCGCGTGGGCCACCAAGGACTCCTTCGGCGTCGTCGCGTCCAACAAGCCCACGGCGAACCCGCAGTTCCCCCTGATGGCCGACTTGATGCACCGCATCAGGAAGGACGTCGAGAAGCCGAAGTGACGTAGAGGCGTTCGGTGTCGGCGCCCACCGCGTCCAGGACGAGGCCGGTGAAGTAGACCGTGCCGAGGGCGACCACGCGGTGCCCGAGCGTCGCGAGCGACTCGGGCGTGATCGCGGCGGGCCCGACCACGTCCCACCGCGGCGGCAGGGCGCGGGTGAACCGCAGGTGCGGCAGCGCGAGCCGGACGAACGTCACGGGCAGCGCGCCCAGTGCGGCGACGGCGCCGTCCAGGTCCTTGTGGTCGGGGAGGCAGACCACGGCGTGGTCGACCGTCCCCCACGCCTCCCGGGCGGCGGCGAGGGCGGCGGCGACCCCGGTCCGGTCGATCGCCGAGTCGACCAGCACCCGGGTGGCCGACCCGGGCACGTCGTGCCACGACAGGCGGCCGGGCAGGACGATCGAGGACAGCACGTCCCGCACCGTCCCGGCGGGGGGCTCGGCCACGCCGGGGAGGCGGCGGGCGGCGACCACGCCGAGTTCGGCGGCCGCGCGTCCGAGACCGGCGGGGAGCAGGTCCCGGGGGAGTCCGCTGCCGCCGGGTCCGACGAACTCCACGGCGCCGAGGACGCCCGCGACCTCGGCCGACTGCGGCGCCGACAGGACACGCGTCCGCGGTCCGGCGACGCCGAGCTTCTCCTCGGCGATCTCGGCCGGCGTGTCGCCGAGCACCCCGGCGTGCTCCCGGAAGACGGGCGTGATCGCGGCCACGTCCGGGGGGAACAGCGCGACCTCGTCCGACCGTCCGCCCATGCCCGCCTCCAGGACGAGCGCGTCCGCCCCGGCGCGGCGCGCGTGCAGGACGCCCGCGACCGTGAAGAGCCCCGACGGCGACAGGTAGCCGCCGGACGGCGGGGGGAGCGCGGCCACGGCCTCCCCGAGGACGTCCGCCAGGCGGGCGAGTTCCCCGGCGGAGACGGCGCGCCCGTCCACCCTGATGCGGTCGCGCTCGCTGCGCAGCCCGGGACTCGTGACCGTGCACACGCGCAGCCCGGCGGCCCCGAGGAACGCCGACGCGTAGGTCGCCGCCGTCCCCTTCCCTTTGGAACCGACGACGGTCAGGACGGGAACGCCCGGCGCGAGGAGGCCCAGCGCGTCCGCCAGCGCGCGGGCCCGCCCGACGTCGCGGGACTCGCCCGGGGCCCGCCGCTCCCACTCGCGGAAGAACACCTCCATCCCTCCAGTGTGGGCCCGGACGGAGGCGCGCCCGCCGCCGAGTAGGCTCTGTGACCGTGAGTCAGGTATCCGAGCCGTCCGATTACAGGGCCACCGTCGGCGCGATCATGGGGCGTGGGGTCGAGTGGGAGATCGACCCGACCCTCGACCGGATCGCCGACCTGGTCGACGTTCTGGGGGCGCCGCACCGCGCGTACCCGGTGATCCACATCGCCGGGACGAACGGCAAGTCCACCACGGCCCGGCTCGTCGAGGCGCTGCTGCGCGAGCGCGGTCTGCGCACCGGGCTCTACACCAGCCCCGAGCTGACGACGCTGCGCGAGCGCATCGCGATCGACGGGGAGCCGATCAGCGAGGAGCGGTTCGTCGAGGCGTTCAACGACGTGCTGCCCTACCTGCAGCTGGTCGACGACAAGCACGAGACCCGGCTGTCGTTCTTCGAGGTGCTCACCGCGATGGCCTTCGCGGCGTTCGCGGACGCGCCGGTCGACGTGGCGGTGGTGGAGGCCGGCATGGGCGGCGCCTGGGACGCCACGAACGTCGCCGACGGCGCCGTCGCGGTGATCACGCCGATCGGCCTGGACCACACCCGCTACCTGGGCGACACGCTGGAGCAGATCGCCGGGGAGAAGGCGGGCATCATCAAGCCGGGCGCGATCGCGGTGCTGGCGCAGCAGCCGGTCGAGGCCGCCGAGGTCCTGCTGCGGCGGGTCGTGGAGACCGGCGCGACGGCGGCGCGCGAGGGCGTCGAGTACGGCGTGCTCGGCCGGGACGTCGCCGTCGGAGGCCAGCAGATCTCGCTGCGCGGCCTGCACGGCGTCTACGACGAGATCTTCCTGCCGCTCTTCGGCGAGCACCAGGCGAGCAACGCCGCGACGGCCCTGGCCGCCGTGGAGGCGTTCGCCGGAGGAGCCCCCACCCGGGGCGAGCCGAACCTGGAGGCCGCGACCCGGATCGCGCCCGGCGAGTCCTTCCTCGGCGGCGAGGAGGGGCAGCTCGATCCTGCCCTGGTCCGCAGCGGCTTCGCCAAGTCGGCCTCGCCGGGCCGGCTGGAGGTCGCCCGGACGGGCCCGACCGTCCTGCTGGACTCGGCGCACAACCCCGCCGGGATGGCCGCGACCGTCGCCACGGTCACCGAGTCGTTCGGCTTCACCCGGCTCGCCGGGGTCCTCGCCATCGCCGCCGACAAGGACGTCGCCGGGGTCCTCGACCAGCTCGAACCCGTTCTGGCCGAGCTGGTGGTGACCCGCAACTCCTCGGCGCGCTCGATGCCGCCCGAGGAGCTGGCCGAGATCGCCGAGGGAATCTTCGGCGCCGACCGCGTCCATGTCGTCCAGCGGCTGGACGACGCCATCGACCGGGCGATCGGCCTCGCCGAGGAGACCGGCGAGTACCGGGGCGCCGGCGTGCTGATCACCGGCTCGGTGGTCACGGCGGGCGAGGCCCGCACCCTGCTGCGCGTCGGTGAAGGCCGGTGACGGGCATGAGCGCGCGGACCGCCCCCAACCCGGCGCGGAGGCTGTTCGCCACCGTGCTGGCGTGCGAGGCCATCGTGATCGCGCTCGCGATCCCGGTGGCGGTGACGGTGCTGGACGTGGACGGGGCGACCGCCGGCGGCGTGTGCGGCGGGCTGGCCGTCGCGTGCGTCGCGCTGGCCGGTCTGCTGCGCTTCCCGTGGGCGGTGCCCGTCGGCACCGTCCTGCAGGTGCTGATCTTCGCGACCGGGTTCATGGTCCCGGCCATGTTCTTCCTCGGTGTCGTTTTCGGGGCCCTTTGGGGCACGGCCATTTGGCTGGGACGCAAGGTGGGGAGCGCTCCGCCGCGCTAGGTTCGCGGGGACGGCACCATTGCGTCCGCCGATTCCCGTGTAATTCCCTTATCGCATTATTTGGACAAACTTCCCTTCCGGGAAATGCGCGTGCGGCGGACGACGACGTCCTAAGGAGCACGCCGTGTCCTCCCACGCACGCGAACATCCGCCCGGCGACCTCGCCAGGACGCGTCCCGCCGGGGCTCCGGCGCGCCTCGCCGAAGGGGACGCCCGGCGGAGGCTCGCGACGCTCGGCGCGCTGCTGCTGACGTTCACCGCGCTGCCCGCGGCGGTACTGGTGGTGCCCGACGCGTCCGGCGACGTCGTCCCCGCGGCCGCGAGCGCCCTCGCGCTCGGCGACGCCGAGATCCCCGGGCTGCTGCGCGCCACCGGGCTGTCCCTGCCCGCCCTGCTGGTCACGGTGCCGCCCGCCGCCGTCGCCGCCCGCCGGCTCCCCGCGTGGGGCGTGCTCGCGGCAGGGCTCGCGGTGCTGCTCGCCGGGATCGGCGCCGCCGGCCTCGCCCGCTCGCTGCCCGACATCGGGACCGTCCGGGCCGTCCAGGGCGTCGGGGCGGGCCTCGTCCTGCCCGCGAGCCTCGTCCTGGTCTGGGAACGCCGGAACCGCGCCCTGACGGCCGCCTGGGCCGGAGCCCTCGCGGGCACGCTCATCCTCGCGATGCCGCTGGCGCTGAAGGCCGTCCCCGTGCCCGCCGACGGCGCCGCCGTCCCCGACTGGCGCGTCGCGCTCGCACCCTGCCCGCTGCTCGCCGTCGCCGCCGCCGGAGCCGCGCTCGCCCACCCCCTCCTGCGCGGACGCCGCCGCCGGAGATCGCCCGCGCTCCGGCGCGCCGAGCGCGGCCGGCTGCTCCTCGTGCTGGTCCCGGCGGGAGGCTTCGCCTTCCTCTCCGTCGTCGCCGCGCACGCCTGGTCGCCCGGCGCGCGGCTCCTCCTCGCCGGGCTCACGCTGCTCGCCCTGGCCGGCCTCGCCCTCACCGGCGGCCGGGACGCGGCCGCCGGCGGCCCGCCCGGCGGCGCGGTCGTCATGATCGCCGTAGGCCTGCTCCTCCAGCCCGTCGCGGGCCCGCTCGCCGGACTGGCCGCCGCCGGGACGGGGGCCGGGGCCCCGCCGCTGCTCCCGTTCGCCGTGGCCGCCGCCGCCGCCCTCGCGGCGGCGCTCGCGGCCACCCGCGCCGGAACGCGCGGCGCCCTCCGCACCGGCCACCTCCTCATGATCGCCGCCGCGCCGCTCGGCCTCGCGGGCGGCGCCCTCGGTCGCTGGGCGCTGCTCGCCCCCCTCGTCCCCCTGGGCGCCGGCGCGGGGCTCGCCCTCGCCGCCTCGCTCCGCGACGCGAAGATCGGTGCCGCGCTGTTCGGGCTGTCGCTGTGCTTCCCCGCGGTGCTGGCCGGGCAACTGCTCGTCCTGTCGCTGCAGGCCGGGCGGCTGGAGCGGATCCGTCCGCTCACCGGCGCCCAGCATGTGCACGCGCTCCTGGAGGGCTACCGCATCTGGCTGGTCGTCGCCGGGGTGGCCGCCGTCCTGCTCGCCGGAGCCACCGCCCGCCTGTGCGCCCGACACGCCGCGGCACCGCGTCCCCGCGCCGCACGGCCCCCCGGGAATGCCGCCGCGGACCCCGGGGCCGGGTAGGATTCGCGCGCTTACCGAATCCGAAATCCTCTAGGAGAAACTGTCGTGTCCGAGCGCACTCTTGTCCTGGTCAAGCCCGACGGCGTTCGCCGCGGCGTCGTCGGCGAGGTCATCTCCCGGATCGAGCGCAAGGGCCTGAAGCTCGTCGCGCTGGAACTGCGCACCCTCGCCCGCGAGACCGCCGAGGCGCACTACGAGGAGCACAGCAGCAAGCCGTTCTTCGGCGAACTGGTCGACTTCATCACCGGCGGCCCCCTCGTCGCCATGGTCGTGGAGGGCCCGCGCGCCATCGAGGCGTTCCGCTCACTCGCCGGCGCCACCGACCCGGTCAGCGCCACCCCCGGCACCATCCGCGGCGACTTCGCCCTGGAGATCGGCGAGAACATCGTCCACGGCTCCGACTCTCCCGACTCCGCCGCGCGCGAGATCAAGCTCTTCTTCCCCGAGGTGTAGTGGTGCGCTAGCTGTACTGCCCAGGGGGGCGACCCCCTGGAACCCCCGTTGCGAGCCGGGCTGTGTTCGCCCAGGGGGGCGACCCCCTGGAACCCCCGTTGCGAGCCGGGCGATCCTCACGCCACGGTGCTGGTTTCCGTGCCCGTGCGGGTTGTCGTCGTGGCGCTCCGGTCGCCCGGCTCGGCGGGTCGGGCGACCTCCAGGCGCCCAGAGCGCCTTCCGGCCGCCCGACCCGCGCCCCGGCTCAGGTCGACTCCGAGAGCGTCACGACGTGCACGTCCAAGAGCGCTGGGCGCGGAGGGTTCGTTCCAGGTTGGAGTACGAGCTACGGCCCTGCCCTCTGCTGAGGGTGGGTTGAAGCGGGCTTGGATGTTCCTCATCCGAAAAGCGGTCGGAGGGGGCCGGTCGTCGCTCGTCCCAGAATCGGCTTGTGGGCGAGTAAGGGCTGGCCCCGCGGCATCTCGGGCGCCTTCATGCGCCGGTAGATCCACGGCCCGGGGTTCGGCTTTTCTGCCGCCGCGCGAGCGGTGCTTCCGGACGAATCGAACCGTGTTGCGGCGTGGGGCTGTGTCGGGCCGGGGAAGACCCCCTAAGATCCTCGGATACCCGGTGGCGCCGGGTCTGCCGTGGGCGCCGCGCGTCTTTGGCCGACCGGCCGCCGGGTCAGTCCGCCGGGTTCTCTTTATGGAAAACCGGGCTGGTCAGGACGCGTTTTTTTCGCGACGCGCGGCGCGGGGGTGACTGCCCGCGGAGGTACGCGCACGTTACGATGGACGCGCCGCTATACACGCCCGTCAATCATGAAGGGCTCCCTTTCTTCATGGGTAACAAGCTGTCGTTTCTTGGCCGTGACATGGCGGTCGATCTCGGTACCGCCAACACCCTGGTGTACGTGCGCGGGCGTGGCATCGTCCTGAACGAACCCTCCGTGGTCGCGATCAATACCAATACCGGGAAGATCGTCGCGGTGGGCATCGAGGCGAAGCGGATGATCGGCCGCACACCGGGCAACATCGTCGCGGTCCGTCCGCTGAAGGACGGCGTCATCGCCGACTTCGACGTCACCGAACGGATGCTGCGCTACTTCATCCAGAAGGTGCACAAGCGCCGGCACTTCGCCAAGCCGCGGATCGTCGTGGCCGTGCCGAGCGGGATCACCGGGGTGGAGCAGCGCGCGGTGAAGGAGGCCGGCTACCAGGCCGGCGCCCGCCGCGTCTACATCATCGAGGAGCCGATGGCCGCCGCGATCGGCGCCGGGCTCCCCGTCTACGAGCCGACCGGCAACATGGTCGTCGACATCGGCGGCGGCACCACCGAGGTCGCGATCATCTCGCTCGGCGGGATCGTCACCAGCCAGTCGGTGCGCGTCGGCGGTGACGAGCTCGACCAGGCCGTGATCTCTTTCTCCAAGAAGGAGTACTCCCTGATGCTCGGGGAACGCACCGCGGAGGAGATCAAGATGGCGATCGGGTCGGCCTATCCCGGCGGCGACGACGAGCCGCACGCCGAGATCCGGGGCCGCGACCTCGTCAGCGGGCTGCCGAAGACCGTCGTGATCTCCGCCGAGGAGGTCAGGCGGGCGATCGAGGAACCGGTCAACGCCGTGGTGGACGCGGTGAAGACCACCCTCGACAAGTGCCCGCCCGAGCTCTCCGGCGACATCATGGACCGCGGCATCGCGCTCACCGGCGGCGGCGCTCTTCTGAAGAACCTCGACGAACGGCTCCGCGAGGAGACCGGGATGCCCATCCATCTGGTGGACAACCCGCTCGACTCGGTGGTGCTCGGCACGGGCAAGTGCGTCGAGGACTTCGAGTCGCTCAGGCAGGTGCTCGTGCCGGAGCCGCGGCACTGATTCGGACATGGCCGGCCAGGGGACGCCAGGGGGCGTTCCCCGGGCGAGCCGATTCGGACATAGTCCGCCGAGGGGGACGCGGGGGCGTCCCCCCTCGTGAGGCACTGGGCTCCCGGCGGACCAGGGAACGGGAGGTCGGTGCGTGAAGGACACCCGGCGCACCCGCGTGGTCCTCGGCGCGTTGCTGGTCGTGGCGCTCGCGATGATCACCATTGACTACCGCGGCGGGCAGGACTCGCCGCTGAGCGGCCTGCGCGGCCTCGGCGCGACGGTGTTCGGCCCCGTGGAGCGGGCGTCGGCGTCCGTCGTCCGGCCGGTCGGCAACACCTTCGACGCCATCACCGACGCGCCCGGCGAGCGGCGCCGGGCCGACCGGCTCGTGCGGCAGAACCAGCGGCTGCGCGAGCAGCTGCGCTCCAGCCGCCTCGACCAGGACCGGTCCGCGCAGCTGCGCAGGCTGCTCGGCACCGCGGGAATGGGCGGCTACAAGATCCACGCCGCGCAGGTGATCTCGGCGGGGCAGGGTTTCGAGGACACCGTCACCATCGACGTCGGCAGCAGCAGCGGCATCCGGCCCGACATGACCGTGATGAGCGCCGACGGCCTCGTCGGCCGCGTCACCCGCGTCGGGCCCGCGACCGCCACCGTCCTGCTCGCCACCGACCAGACGTCCTCCATCGGCTCCCGGCTGGAGGAGTCCAAGGAGATCGGCATCACCCAGGGCCGGGGCCGCCGCGGGCTCGGCCGGGGCGGCGCGACGCCGCTGCGGTTCCAGCTGCTCGACGCCGCCGCCCCGATCCGGGTCGGCCAGCGGATCGTCACGCTCGGGTCGCAGGGGCAGAAGCCGTACGTCCCGGGCGTCCCGATCGGCGTGGTCGAGCGGATCGAGCGCTCCACCAGCGGGCTGACCCGCACCGCCTACGTCCGGCCGTTCGTGCGGTTCACCAGCCTGGACGTCGTCGCCGTCGTGGTCGCCCCGCCGAAGACCGACCCGCGGGACGCGGTGCTGCCGCCCAAGCCCCCGCCGCCCCCGACCCCGACGCCGACCGCGACGCCGTCGGCGAGCAAGAGCCCGAAGGCGAAGCCGCGCCACTCCAAGAGCCCGTCCACGAATCCGACCCGGGGGGACTGACGTGCTGAACCCGCCCGAGGCGTCGCCGGCCGGCCGCGCCGCGGTGACCGCCGTGGTGATCGTCGTGACGCTGATCCTGCAGGTGTCGGTGGCGAACCGGCTGCCGCTGCCCGGCGGCGTCCAGCCCGACCTGGTGCTGCTCGCCGTCGTCGCGCTCGCGCTCGTCGCGGGCTCCATGACCGGGATGGTGGCCGGGTTCCTCGCGGGCCTCGCCGCCGACATCATCCCGCCCGCCGACCACACCCTCGGCCGGTACGCGCTCGTCTACTGCCTCATCGGGTACCTGTGCGGCGTCGCGTCCGCCGAGATGGACCGCCAGTCCGCGGTGCCGTTCCTCGCCGTCGCCGCCGGCGCGCTCGCCGGGACCGTGGTGTACGCGGGCACCGGCATGATCCTCGGCGACCCGCGCGCCGAGTGGGCGACCGTGTCCAGCATGGTGCCGCTGCAGGTGCTGTACGACGTCATCGCGAGCCCGTTCGTGGTGTGGGCGGTGCTGCGCGTCACCCGCCGCTACGAACGCGGGGAGCGCGCCCGCGGCGACCGCCTGGCCGTGCCCGCCGCCCGCTACCGCGCGATGTCGGGGCGGAGCGGGACCCTGTGAACCCGAGGACCCACTTCCGCCTCGTCGTCCTGTACGTGCTCGTCGCCGCGCTGCTGCTCGTCCTGATCGGGCGGATGTGGGCGCTCCAGGTCCTGGAGGGCGCGCACTACCGGGCGGTCGCCGCGGAGAACCGCACCCGCGACATCGTCGTCCCCGCCACCCGCGGCATGATCCTGGACGACCGCGGCAGGCCGCTCGTGCGCAACCGCAGCGCCCTCGTCGTGTCGGTCGACCGCACCACGCTGTCGCGGCAGAAGGACGGCGGCCAGACCATCCTGAAGCGGCTCGCCGCCGTGCTCGGGACGTCCCAGGAGGAGATGACCAAGCGGATCCGGCTGTGCGGGCCCGGCATCAAGCGGCCGTGCTGGCCGGGCTCCCCCTACCAGCCGATCCCCGTCGAGGACCACGTCGACCCCAAGCGCGCCCTGCAGATCATGGAGCGGCAGGAGGACTTCCCCGGCATCACCGCGCAGGTCCAGGCCGTCCGCGACTACCCGCAGCCGGAGGGCGCGCGCCCCGCTCAGCTGCTCGGCTACCTCCAGCCCGTCACGCAGGAGGAGCTCGACAAGCGCAAGGGCCTCAAGGTCACCGGTTACAGCGGCGTCGACCTCGTCGGGCGCGACGGCCTCGAAGCGCAGTACGACTCGGCGCTCAGCGGCGAGCCCGGGTTCCGCAAGGTCCTGGTCGACAGCCAGGGCCGCGTCACCGGCACCGCGCAGGAGCAGCCCCCGACGGCCGGCGGCAACCTCGTCACCAGCATCGACGCCGGCGTGCAGGGCGCGGCGGAGAAGGCGCTCAAGAACGCGATCGACGGCGCCCGCAAGCAGGGCCGCCCCGCCGACGCCGGCGCCGCGGTCGTGATGGACGTGCGCACCGGCCGGATGATCGCGATGGCGAGC
Organism: Actinomadura sp. NPDC048021; assembly: GCF_040653135.1. Taxonomy (NCBI): domain Bacteria; kingdom Bacillati; phylum Actinomycetota; class Actinomycetes; order Streptosporangiales; family Thermomonosporaceae; genus Actinomadura; species Actinomadura sp. NPDC048021. The sequence continues at coordinate 28,935 of NZ_JBEZJQ010000006.1, read as the reverse complement.
TACCCGACCTACGACCCCGGCATCTGGACCGGCGGCATCTCCCAGGACGAGTACGACGCGCTCCTCGGCAAGAAGCAGGGCGAGCCGCTGATCTCCCGGGTCACCCAGGGGCAGTTCGCGCCCGGCTCCACCTTCAAGATCTCCTCGGTGGCCGCCGCGGTGAAGGACGGCAACAGCCTGACCGGCACCTACGACTGCCCCGGCTCCTACAACGTCGGCAACCGCGCGTTCCGCAACTTCGAGGGCGAGGAGCTCGGGGCGATGTCGCTGCACACGGCGCTCGTCAAGTCCTGCGACACGATCTTCTACCGGTTCGCCTACCAGGAGTGGCAGCGCGACGGCGGGATGAAGCCGAAGAAGAACCCGTCGGACCCGATGGTGAAGATGGCCCGCGACTACGGGTTCGGGTCGCGCACCGGCGTCGACCTGCCCAGCGAGAGCGAGGGCCGCATCCCGGACCGCGGGTGGAAGAAGTCCTTCTGGGACGCCACCAAGGCCGCCAACTGCAAGGGCGCCAAGACGGGCTACCCGGAGGTCGCCAAGACCGACCCGGCCCGCGCCGCCTACCTGAAGGCCGTCGCTACGGAGAACTGCACCGAGGGCTACGTCTGGCGGCCCGGTGACGCGGCGAACTTCTCGGTCGGGCAGGGCGACGTCCTGGTGACGCCGCTGCAGCTCGTCCGCGCGTACGCGGCCATGGCGAACGGCGGCAAGCTGCTGACCCCGCGCCTCGGGGTCGCGGTCGTGCGCCCCGACGGCTCGATCGTCCGCCGGATCGACGCGCCGCCGCCGCGCCGGCTGCCCGTCGACGGCAAGGTGCTCAAGTACATCCGCGAGTCGCTCGCGGAGGTGACGAAGAGCGGCACGGCGTCCGGGGCGTTCACCGGCTTCGACTTCAAGCGCGTCGACGTCGGCGGCAAGACCGGTACCGCGGAGGTCTACGGCAAGCAGGACACGTCCTGGTTCGCCTCGTTCGGCCCGGTGGACAAGCCGCGCTTCGCGGTGGTCGCGATGGTCTCCCAGGGCGGGCAGGGCGCGCAGACGTCCGCGCCGGCCGTCCGGGAGATCTGGGAGGCCATGTACGGGACGAAGGACCGCAAGGCCATCCTCCAGGACGGGAGGCTCCCGTCCGAGCTGCCGCGGATGCCCGTCGAGGGGACCGCGCCATGATCACCGACTCCGGGGTCGGCAGCGTCGACGCCTACGCCGCGCACCGGTCGTGGACCAGCCGGCTCGCCGGTCTGCGCCGGCTCGACCTGCCGATGCTGCTGGCCGTGCTGGCGCTGTCGGCGGTGGGCGCGCTGCTGGTGCGCTCGGCCACCTTCCACCTGCTGACCGAGCAGGGCAAGGACCCCGAGGGCTTCCTCAAGCGGCACATCCTGAACCTGATCATCGGCTTCCTGCTTGGCGGCCTGGTCACCGTGCTCGACTACCGTCTCCTGCGCGCCTACGTCCCCATCCTGTACGGGCTGGCGTGCGTGGGGCTGCTGGCCGTGCTGACCCCGCTCGGCTCGACGATCAACGGCTCGCACTCGTGGATCGTGGTCGGCGGCGGGTTCCAGGTGCAGCCGTCGGAGTTCGCCAAGGTCGGGCTCGTGGTGCTGCTGGCGATGATCCTCGGAGAGCCGCGCGACGGGGAGATCGGCCCCGGCCGGCGGGACGTGCTGCTCGCGCTCGTGCTCGCCGGGGTGCCCGGCGTGCTGATCATGCTGCAGCCCGACCTCGGCACCACGCTGGTGTTCATCGCGGTCGTGCTCGGCATGCTGGCGATCTCCGGGGCCCAGAAGCGCTGGCTCGTCGGGCTGGTCGGCGGGGGCGTCGCCGCGGGCGCCGCCGTGTACTTCTTCGGGCTGCTGAAGGCCTACCAGATCGCCCGGTTCACCGCGTTCCTGAACCCCGAGGCCGACCCGCGCGGCGCCGGCTACAACGCCCAGCAGGCCCGCATCGCGATCGGGTCGGGCGGGGCGTTCGGCAAGGGCCTGTTCCACGGCGAGCAGACGGGCGGCCACTTCGTCCCGGAGCAGCAGACCGACTTCATCTTCACGGTGGCGGGGGAGGAGCTCGGCTTCGTCGGCGCGGCCGTGATCATCGCCCTGCTCGGCGTGGTGCTGTGGCGCGGGCTGCGCATCGCCACCCAGGCCGCCGACCTGTTCGGGACGCTCGTCGCCACCGGGGTCGTGTGCTGGCTGGGGTTCCAGACGTTCGAGAACGTCGGCATGACGATCGGGATCATGCCGATCACCGGGCTGCCGCTGCCGTTCGTGTCCTACGGCGGGTCGGCGACCTTCGCGAACATGATCGCCTTCGGCCTGCTGCAGGCCGTCCACGTGCGCCGCCGCCCGTTCGATTAGCGACCGGCGACCGCGTAGGCTGGACGTTCATCCCACGTCCCCTGCACGGAGGGTTCCGTCATGCCGGTCGAGTCGCTCTTCCCGCGCCTGGAGCCGCTGCTCCCGAGCGTGCAGAAGCCGATTCAGTACGTTGGCGGCGAGCTGAACTCCCAGCTCAAGGACTGGGACGAGGCCACCGTCCGATGGGCGCTGATGTACCCGGACGCCTACGAGGTGGGGCTCCCCAACCAGGGCGTCCAGATCCTCTACGAGATCCTCAACGAGCGCGACGGCGTGCTCGCCGAGCGGACGTACTCGGTGTGGCCCGACATGGAGGCCGTCATGCGGGAGCACGGCATCCCGCAGTTCACCGTCGACGCGCACCGGCCGGTCGCCGCCTTCGACGTGTTCGGCGTGTCGTTCTCCACCGAACTCGGCTACACCAACCTGCTGACGGCGCTCGACCTCGCGGGCATCCCGCTGGAGGCCGCCGACCGCACCGGCGACCACCCGATCGTGATCGCCGGCGGGCACGCCGCGTTCAACCCCGAGCCGATCGCCGACTTCGTCGACGCCGCCGTCCTCGGCGACGGCGAGGAGATCGCGCTCGCCATCACCGAGGTCGTCCGCGAGTGGAAGGCCGAGGGCGAGCCCGGCGGACGGGACGGGCTGCTGCTGCGCCTCGCCGCGTCCGGCGGCGTGTACGTCCCGCGCTTCTACGACGTGACCTACCTGCCCGACGGCCGCATCCAGCGGGTCGCGCCGAACCGTCCGGGCGTGCCGTGGCGGATCGAGAAGCACACCGTCATGGACCTCGACCAGTGGCCGTACCCGAAGAAGCCGCTGGTACCGCTCGCCGAGACCGTGCACGAGCGGTTCAGCGTGGAGATCTTCCGCGGCTGCACCCGCGGCTGCCGGTTCTGCCAGGCCGGAATGATCACCCGCCCGGTGCGGGAGCGGTCGATCACCACGATCGGCGACATGGTGGAGCAGGGGCTCAAGGAGTCCGGCTTCCAGGAGGTCGGGCTGCTCAGCCTGTCCAGCGCCGACCACAGCGAGATCGGCGACGTCGCCAAGGGCCTCGCCGACCGCTACGAGGGCACCAACACCTCGCTGTCGCTGCCGTCCACGCGGGTCGACGCCTTCAACATCACGCTCGCCAACGAGTTCTCCCGCGGCGGCCGGCGCTCCGGCCTGACGTTCGCGCCGGAGGGCGGCTCCGAGCGGATGCGCAAGGTGATCAACAAGATGGTCAGCGAGGACGACCTGATCCGCACCGTCACCACCGCCTACGAGAACGGCTGGCGGCAGGTCAAGCTGTACTTCATGTGCGGCCTGCCCACCGAGGAGGACGAGGACGTCCTCGCCATCGCCGACATGGCCAGGCGGGTCATCCAGGCCGGCCGCGACGCGACGGGCCGCAGGGACATCCGCTGCACCGTGTCCATCGGCGGGTTCGTGCCGAAGCCGCACACCCCGTTCCAGTGGGCGGCGCAGTGCGACCACGAGACCGTCGACCGCCGCCTGCGCGCCCTCAAGGACGCCCTGCGCGGCGACAAGGAGTACGGGCGCGCCATCGGCCTGCGCTACCACGACGGCCAGCCGTCGATCGTCGAGGGCCTGCTGTCGCGGGGCGACCGGCGCGTCGGCAAGGTCATCCGCGCCGTCTGGGAGGACGGCGGCCGCTTCGACGGGTGGAGCGAGCACTTCTCCTACGAGCGCTGGACGGCCTGCGCCGAGAAGGCCCTGGCCGGGGAGCCCGTCGACCTCGCCTGGTACACCGTCCGGGAGCGCGACGAGGTCGAGGTGCTGCCCTGGGACCACCTCGACGCGGGGCTCGACCGCGAGTGGCTCTGGCAGGACTGGCAGGACGCCGTCGACGAGACCGAGGTCGAGGACTGCCGCTGGACGCCGTGCTACGACTGCGGCGTCTGCCCCACGATGGGCACCGAGATCCAGATCGGCCCGACCGGCCGGAAGTTGCTCCCGCTGAACGTGGTCTGACGGGATTCGACCGCGTCGTCCCTTGAGCTGCAAGGGTTCCGGGCTTACGGGGGCGGTGCCTGGCCGAACCGGGTCGCGGGCCCCGTACTCTATAGAGAGACCTGTATTTCGACTCGACACGAGTAGGAAGGACCAGAACCCTGGCACCCATGCCGGAGGGTCCGGCGCCGGCCCCCGTGACCCAGCGCCTGCGCGTCCGCTACGCCAAGCGGGGCAGGCTGCGGTTCACGAGCCACCGCGACATTTCCCGGGCCGTGGAACGCGCCGTGCGGCGCGCCGGGATCCCCGTCGCGTTCAGCGCCGGATTCACCCCCCACCCGAAGATCTCGTATGCGGGTGCGGCGGCGACAGGGGTGGCCAGTGAGGCCGAATACCTCGAACTCGGGCTCACCGAGACCCGCGACCCTGCGCGGGTGCGAGCCGATCTCGACGCGGCCCTGCCTCCCGGACTCGACGTCCTGGACGTCGTGCCGGTAAGGGCGGGCCACGGCGACGCCCCGGTGAAGCCGGGCGCGTTCACCGATCGGCTTGAGGCGTCCGAGTGGCGGATCCGGCTGGACGGTGTCGCCGAAGGCGACGCCGCCGCGGCCGTGGCCGCCTTCATGGCCGCCGAGAACATCGAGGTGGAACGCCTCACGAAGAAGGGACGGCGCCGTTTCGACGTGCGCGCCGCCGTGTCCGCCTGCGAGCTGGACCGGCGTGCCGCCGAGACGGCGAATGCCCCTTGTGCGATACTTCGAATGGTTGTTCGGCATTCCACACCCGCCGTTCGACCCGACGACATCCTCACCGGACTGCGCCAGGTCGCCGACCTCGCGCCGCCGTCACCGCCGCTGGTGACCAGGCTGGCGCAGGGGCCCCTCGACGCGGAAACCGGTGGCCTCGCGGATCCCCTGGATCCCGACCGGGAGACCGGCCTACCGCCCGGCGACGACGCCGGGACGGCCCGCGGCCTTGAGCGGCCGCGGTCCGGGGACGCCGCGAGCGTGGATGCCGTCAGCGCCTGACCGTGGGACCGAAGCCGTGGAGGCACGGAACCGGCCCCGCAGGGTACGGAAGGCGCACCCCCGACGACTTCGTCGTCATGGCCGGACCACCGTCCGGCGGTGACGGCACCGACTGACGAGGTGCTCTCGTGCGGCGCACCGCATCGTTCCGCCTCCGGCGGGACGGGCGGACGCGCCCGGGAGCCTGACGGGAGATTGCCCGGATGCTTGAGAACGAAGCCGATGCGGCCGCGGCCGAAGGCGCCGACGGGACCGTTGACGACGAGTCCGCGCGGACCGAGGGGACCGAGGGGGCGCAGAGCGCGAGCCCCAAGAAGGGGCGCACGGGCGTGACGTCGCGTCCGCGCCGCGCGAGCCGGCCCGCGGGCCCGCCGCCCGACGTGGAGGAGACCCCTGCCGCGACCCCCGCCGCGCAGCCGGAGGCGGCCTCCGCCGAGAAGCCCGCGCCCGCCGAGGAGGCCGCGGCGCCCGCCGAGACGCAGGAGCCGGCCGAGCCGCCGAAGCGGACCCGGACCCGCGCGCGAAAGACCACGAAGGCCGCCGCCGAGACGGCCGAGCCCGTCCCGATGACCGGCGCCGAGACCTCGCCCGAGGCCCCCGCCGAGCCGGCCGCCGAAGAGCCCGCAGAGCAGCCCGCCGAAGAGGCGCCGGCGCCCCGCACCAGGACCCGCCGCCGCCCCGCCAAGGCCGCCGCCGAGGTCCCGTCCGTGCCGCAGGTCCCGGCCGTCCCGGTCGCCGGGGAGGTGCCGACCCCCGAGCAGGTGTCGGAGACCGAGCCCGCGAGCGGCGTCGGCGTCCCCGGCGTGACGTTCCAGCCGCCGATGGTCGTCTTCCAGCCGCCGCAGCCCAAGGCCGAGGCGCCCGCCCGGCCGAAGGCCGCCGAGGCCGAGCCCGCCGTGCAGGACGCCGGCGAGGAGGACGAGGACCAGGACCACGGGCCCGCCGACGAGGACGACTCCGAGGACCGCCCGTCCCGCCGTCGCCGCCGCCGCGGCGGCCGCGGCCGCGGCCGGGGCGGCAAGGAGGGCGCCGAGGACGAGGGCGAGGAGACCGAGGGCGAGGCCGAGGCCGAGGAGCCCAGGGAAGAGCAGCCCGCCAAGCCCGCCAGGGCCGCCAAGGGCAAGGCGGCGAAGGGCGGCAAGGCTTCCAGGGCCAAGGACAAGGAGCAGGCCAAGGAGCCCAAGGCCGAGGAGCCCGAGCAGGGCGCCGCCGAGGGCGAGGAGGACGACGGGGAGGGCGGCACCAGCCGCCGCCGTCGCCGCCGCAGGCGCCGGTCCGGGGTTGACGGCGAGTCCGGCGGCTCCGACGACCCGCCGAACACCGTCGTGCACGTCCGCACGGCCCGCGAGGAGCGCGCCGCCGCCGAGGACGAGGTCCAGTCCGTGCGGGGCTCGACCCGCCTGGAGGCCAAGAAGCAGCGCCGCCGCGAGGGCCGCGAGCAGGGCCGCCGCCGCCCGCCGGTGATCACCGAGGCGGAGTTCCTGGCCCGCCGCGAGGCCGTCGAGCGGGTCATGGTGGTCCGGCAGGAGGGCGAGCGCACCCAGATCGCCGTCCTGGAGGACGACGTGCTCGTCGAGCACTACGTCAACCGCGCGACGCACCAGTCGTACGTCGGCAACGTCTACCTCGGCAAGGTCCAGAACGTCCTGCCGTCGATGGAGGCGGCGTTCGTCGACATCGGCAAGGGCCGCAACGCCGTGCTGTACGCGGGCGAGGTCAACTGGGACGCCTCCGGGCTGGAGGGCCAGCCCCGCCGCATCGAGTCGGCGCTGAAGTCGGGCCAGTCGGTGCTCGTCCAGGTCACCAAGGACCCGCTCGGCCACAAGGGCGCCCGGCTGACCAGCCAGGTCTCCCTCCCCGGCCGGTACCTGGTCTACGTGCCGGACGGCTCGATGACCGGCATCAGCCGCAAGCTGCCCGACAAGGAGCGCACCCGCCTCAAGTCGATCCTCAAGAAGGTCATGCCGGAGCAGGCGGGCGTGATCGTGCGGACCGCGGCGGAGGGGGCGACCGAGGAGGAGCTCGCCCGCGACGTCTCGCGCCTGGCCGCCCAGTGGGAGAGCATCCAGAAGAAGGTCAAGACGGCCTCCGCGCCGTCCCTGCTCTACGGCGAGCCCGACCTGACGATCCGGGTCGTCCGCGACATCTTCAACGAGGACTTCACCAAGCTGGTGGTGTCCGGGGCCGAGGCCTGGGACACCGTCTCCGACTACGTCCAGTACGTCGCCCCCCATCTCGCCGACCGCGTCGAGCGCTGGACCGGCGACCAGGACGCCCTGTCGGCGTTCCGCATCGACGAGCAGATCGCCAAGGCCATGGACCGCAAGGTCTGGTTGCCGTCCGGCGGCTCCCTGGTGATCGACCGCACCGAGGCGATGACGGTCATCGACGTCAACACCGGCAAGTTCACCGGGCAGGGCGGCAACCTGGAGGAGACCGTCACCCGCAACAACCTGGAGGCGGCCGAGGAGATCGTCCGCCAGCTCCGGCTCCGTGACATCGGCGGCATCATCGTCGTCGACTTCATCGACATGGTGCTGGAGAGCAACCGCGACCTGGTGCTGCGCCGCCTCGTGGAGTGCCTGTCGCGGGACCGTACCAAGCACCAGGTCGCCGAGGTCACCTCGCTCGGACTGGTGCAGATGACCCGCAAGCGGGTCGGCCAGGGGCTGCTGGAGGCGTTCTCGGAGACCTGCGAGTCCTGCAACGGCCGCGGCATCCACGTCCACCTGACGCCGGTCGAGCCGAAGGCGGAGAAGGCGGCCGGCAAGGAGTCCGGACGCCGCCGCAAGCGCAAGGGCGAGGTCGAGAAGGCCGTCGAGGAGAAGCTGTCCCGGCACGAGGCCAAGCCCAAGGAGCCCGCGGAGGAGCCCGCCGCCGAGCCCGTGAGCCCGGCCGCCGAGACGGCGCCGGTCGTGGAGGCCGCGCCCGAGCCGGTCCGTTCGCGGCCGAAGAGGTCCCGGCCCGCCAAGCGCCCGGCCGGCCCGCCGCCCGAGATCGACGAGGCCCCGGCGCAGGCCGCCGTGGAGGCCGCCGAGGCCGCCGAGGAGACCGCCGGCACCGCGCCGGGCACGCTGGACTCCGCCGAGCCGGTGCCGGTCGACGCGAACGGCGCCGAGCCGGCCTCCGGCGCGCCCTCCGGCGAGCCCGCGGGCGAGCTGAACGGCGCCGTGGAGGCCGCCGGCGAGTCCAACGGGTCCGCGCCCGCGGGCGACCAGGACGGCGCCGAGCCCGCCCGTCGGCGCCGTGCCCGGCGCCCCCGCGCGACCGCGGCCCAGGCCGCCGACGGCGGCGAGTCCTCGGACTGACGCGGTAGCGGGGCCCTGGCCGGACGCGTTCGCGTTCCGGCCAGGGCATCCGGTACCCTTGACCTTCGGCGCGTCATCGGCGCGTCGCCCGAATCCGCACCGCGAGCCCCGTCCGGGGATCGTTCGGTGCTCACCTCATCGATCCGGTGGGGCACAGCAGAGAGCGCCAGGGTCCTCCTGGTGTGCCGCCCTCGGCCCGGTGCCGGGGGTAGGCCCCCGTCCGGGGGCTGGTAAGCCACGCGTGGGACCGGTTCACTCCGGAAGCGCGCGCAGACGAAGGGTTTCCGCGGTGTACGCGATTGTCCGCGCAGGCGGCAGGCAGGAAAAGGTCGCCGTCGACGACGTGCTGACCGTCGACAAGCTGGCCGGTGACGTCGGGTCGACCATCACGCTCCAGCCCCTGCTGGTCGTGGACGGCGACGACGTCGTGAGCCGCACGGCCGACCTCGCCCGCTACGAGGTGACCGCCGAGATCCTCGGCGCGGTCAAGGGCCCCAAGATCAACATCATGCACTACCGGAACAAGACCGGGTACAAGCGGCGGATGGGTCACCGTCAGCCGTACACCGAGGTCAAGATCACCGGTATCAAGGCCGGCAAGAAGTAAGGGAGAGCGGTCTCATGGCACACAAGAAGGGCGCATCGTCCAGCCGCAACGGTCGCGACTCCAACGCCCAGCGCCTCGGTGTGAAGCGCTTCGGCGGCCAGGTCGTCAACGCCGGCGAGATCATCGTCCGCCAGCGCGGCACCCACTTCCACCCCGGTCCGGGCGTCGGCCGCGGCGGTGACGACACGCTGTTCGCGCTGGTCGCGGGCGCGGTGCAGTTCCGCCGCTACCGCGGTCGCAACGCGGTGAGCGTCGTCCCGCCGGCGGAATAGTCCGCCGGGGGCAGCGACTTTTTGTTCGAAGGGGCGGACCGTTTCCGGTCCGCCCCTTCGCCGTTCTTACCAAGGTTTTCCTGAGGAGAGTCACCGTGGCCGCTGGAGCGGGATCGGGCGCGCAGTTCGTCGACCGGGTGGTGCTGCACGTCGCGGCGGGCAACGGCGGCAACGGCTGCGCCTCGATCCACCGGGAGAAGTTCAAGCCGCTCGGCGGCCCTGACGGCGCCAACGGCGGGCGCGGCGGCGACGTCGTCCTCGTCGTCGACTCGAACGCCGCGAGCCTCCTCGAATACCACCGGCGCCCGCACCGCAAGGCGGGCAACGGCAGGCCCGGCCAGGGCAGCCTGCGGACGGGCGCGGACGGCGACGACGTGATCCTGTCCGTCCCCGACGGCACCGTGGTGAAGTCGGGCGACACCGTCCTCGCGGACCTGGTCGGCGAGGGCACCCGGTTCGTGATCGCCAAGGGCGGCAGCGGCGGTCTCGGGAACGCGGCGCTGGCGACGGCGAAGCGCAAGGCGCCCGGGTTCGCGCTGCTCGGCGAGCCGGGCGAGGAGCGCGACGTCGTCCTGGAACTGAAGAGCGTCGCCGACGTCGCGCTCGTCGGGTTCCCGAGCGCGGGCAAGTCGTCGCTGATCGCCGCGCTGTCGGCCGCCAAGCCGAAGATCGCCGACTACCCGTTCACGACGCTGATCCCGAACCTCGGCGTGGTGAGCGCGGGCGACACGACGTTCACGGTCGCGGACGTGCCGGGCCTCATCGAGGGCGCCAGCGAGGGCCGCGGCCTCGGTCTCGACTTCCTCCGCCACATCGAGCGCTCCTCCACCCTCGCGCACGTCCTCGACTGCGCGACGATGGAGCCGGGCCGCGACCCGGTCAGCGACTTCGAGGTCATCGAGCGCGAGCTCCAGGCCTACGACCGGGTGCTGGGCGACCGCCCGCTGTCGGACCGCCCCCGCATCGTCGTCCTGAACAAGGTGGACGTGCCCGACGGCCGCGACCTCGCCGAGATGGTGCGGCCGGAGTTCGAGGCCCGGGGCCTGCGGGTGTTCGAGGTGTCGGCGGCGTCGCACGAGGGGCTGCGGGAGCTGTCGTTCGCGATGGCGGCGATGGTATCGGAGTACCGCGCCTCGCTGCCGGCGGCGGAGCCCACCCGCATCGTCATCCGGCCGGAGCCGGTCGGCGGGGACACCGACTTCGAGGTCAGGACCCTCGGCGACAACACCTACCTGATCACCGGCACGAAGCCGGTCCGGTGGCTGCGCCAGACCGACTTCGCCAACGAGGAGGCCGTGGGCTACCTCGGCGACCGCCTCGCCCGGCTCGGGGTGGAGGACGCGCTCGCCCAGGCGGGCGCCAGCGCCGGCGCCACGGTCCTGATCGGCACCATGGACGACTCGATCGTCTTCGACTGGGAGCCGGAGGTCGCGGCGGGCGAGGGCACGACGGGCCCGCGCGGCACCGACCGCCGCCTGAGCGGCTGGTCCTGAGCGAATAGCCCGGGGACGTGGGGACGTTCCCGTAGAGAGCAGTGGCGTGAGCGGAGCTGAGTCATGAGTGGGCGTGAGGCGGTCGCGAAGGCGCGGCGGATCGTGGTGAAGGCGGGCTCGTCCTCGCTGACCACGCCGCAGGGCACGATCGACGTGAACCGCGTCGACGCGCTGGTCGACGTCCTCGCCGCGCGCCGCGGCGAGGGCACCGAGATCGTGTTCGTGTCGTCGGGCGCGATCGCGGCGGGGCTCGGCCCGCTCGGGCTGACCCGCCGCCCGCCCGACCTCGCGACGCAGCAGGCGGCGGCGAGCGTCGGGCAGGGCCTGCTGTTCGCCCGCTACACCTCCTCGTTCGCCCGTTACGCGCTGACGGTGGGGCAGGTACTGCTCACCGCCGACGACATGATGCGCCGCTCGCACCACCGCAACGCCCAGCGGACCCTCGCGCAGCTGCTCGCCATGGGCGTCCTGCCGATCGTGAACGAGAACGACACCGTCGCGACCGACGAGATCCGGTTCGGCGACAACGACCGGCTGGCCGCGCTGGTCGCGCACCTGATCCGCGCGGACGCGCTGGTCCTGCTCTCCGACGTGGACGCCCTCTACACCGGCGACCCGCGCCGTCCCGGGAGCCGCCGCGTCGACGACGTGCGCGGCCCGGACGACCTCCGGGACGTCGAGCTCGGGGGCTCCGGGCGGGTCGGCACCGGCGGCATGGTCACCAAGGTCGAGGCGGCGAGGATCGCGGGCATCCCCGTCGTGCTGACCAACGCCGCGTCGGCGGCGCGCGCGCTTTCCGGCGACCAGGTCGGGACGCTGTTCCACCCGGCCGAGGGCCGCCGGATGTCGACCCGCAACCTGTGGCTGGCGCACGCGACGACGGGCCAGGGCCGCGTCATGCTGGACCCGGGCGCGATCGAGGCGGTCGTGCGGCGCCGCAAGTCCCTGCTCCCGGCGGGGGTGACGGGCGTCGAGGGCGACTTCGCCGCGGGCGACCCGGTCGACCTGTGCGACACGGCCGGCACGGTCGTCGCGCGCGGCCTGGTGAACTACGACGCGTCCGAGATCCCCGAGCTGATGGGGCGCTCGACGCGCTGGCTGGCCCGTGAGCTGGGCGCCGAGTACGAACGCGAGATAATCCACCGCGACCATCTGGTGATACTTCGATGACGGGAGCCTGCTGATGAGCGACGAGCGCGAGGAGTTCCTGCGGGTGGCGCGGCGCGCCAGGGAGGCCGCCGCCGGGCTGGCTCCGCTGCCGCGGTCGGCGAAGGACGCGGCGCTGAACCGCATCGCGGACGCCCTGGTCACCGCCGCCCCGGAGATCGTCAAGGCGAACGAGGCCGACGTCGCGCGGGCCCGCGGCAACGGCACCTCCGAGTACATGATCGACCGGCTGAGCCTGTCGGAGGAGCGGATCGCCGCGATCGCCGACGCCGTCCGGAAGGTCGCCGCGCTGCCGGACCCGGTGGGGGAGACGGTCCGCGGGAACGTCCTGCCGAACGGGCTGGAGCTGCGCCAGGTGCGGGTGCCGCTCGGCGTCGTCGGGATCATCTACGAGGGCCGCCCGAACGTGACCGTGGACGCCGCCGCGCTGTGCCTCAAGAGCGGGAACGTGGCGATGCTGCGCGGCTCGTCGTCGGCGTACGACTCCAACACGGTGCTGGTCGAGGTGATGCAGGGCGCGCTCACCGGCACCGAGGTCCCGCCGGACGCGGTGCAGCTCGTCCCGGGCACGTCCCGCGAGTCGGTGAAGCACCTGATGCGGGCGCGCGGCCTGGTGGACGTGCTGATCCCGCGCGGCGGCGCGTCGCTGATCAACTCGGTGGTGGAGGAGTCGACCGTCCCGGTGATCGAGACGGGCGTCGGGAACTGCGCGGTGTACGTGGACGCCGCCGCCGACGCCGACACGGCCCTGGACATCCTCCTGAACGCCAAGACGCAGCGTCCTTCGGTGTGCAACGCCGCCGAGACGTTCCTCGTGCACGCCGACATAGCCGACACGTTCGTCCCGCGCGCGCTGGAGGCGCTGGAGAGCGCCGGTGTCACGGTGCACGGCGACGAGCGGATCCGCTCCTTCGGCGCCAACGTCGTGGAGGCGACCGAGGACGACTGGTACGCCGAGTACCTCTCGCTCGACATCGCCGCCCGCGTGGTCGACTCCCTCGACGACGCCGTCGCGCACATCCGCCGGTACGGCTCGGGGCACACCGAGGCGATCGTCACGACGTCCCAGCCGGCCGCGAAGCGGTTCGTCGCGCTGGTCGACTCGGCGGCCGTGATGGTGAACGCCTCGACGCGCTTCACCGACGGCGAGGAGTTCGGGTTCGGCGCGGAGATCGGCATCTCGACGCAGAAGCTGCACGCCCGCGGCCCGATGGGGCTGCCGGAGCTGACGTCCACCAAGTACGTGGTGACCGGGGAAGGGCACGTGCGCGGCTGAGCTCCGGATTTGTGACATTTTTGCCATTGATGTCACGTGTGCGGGTGTGGTCTGATTCACGATTGTGACTCGTCAGTACAGCCGCCGCCGCGTCCTGCGGGACGCCGCCCTCGGCGCGGGGATCGCCACCACCGGACTGGCGGCCTTCCCCGCCCGTCCCGCCGCCGCGGCGCCCGCGCTGCGCGGTCCCACCGCCGGCACCACCCTCGACCGGACCTACCTGCTCGGCGCCGCGGGCGCCGGCGGGTACCGCAAGGTGACCACCGGTCCGGGTGAGCCGCACCTGCTGCGCCGCGACCTCGGCGGCGCCGCCTCCGCGCGGCGGGCCGCCACCCGCCGCGGCGTCCTGGCGTTCGGCCACCTCACCGACGTCCACATCGTCGACGCGCAGTCCCCGGCCCGCGTCGAGTTCGTCGACCGGCTCAAGGACGGCCTGGACGTCCTGCCGGTCGAGGGCGCCTACCGGCCGCAGGAGATCCTGTCCACGCAGGTCGCCGAGGCCATGGTGCGGGCGGTGAACCGGGTCGGGCGCGGACCGGCGACCGGGCTCGGCCTCGCCTTCACCATCAACACCGGCGACGCCGCCGACAACGTCCAGTACAACGAGCTCCGCTGGATCATCGACCTGCTGGACGGCGGGCGCATCCGCCCCGACTCCGGCGACCCGAACCGCTACGAGGGCGTCATGGACTGGGCGTCCTACGACCGCTCGTTCTGGCACCCCGAGGGTCCGCCGCCCGGCGCCCAGGCGGACCTGCCGACCACCAGGTACGGCTTCCCGCGCGTGCACGGCCTGATCGACGCCGCGCGCCGCCCGTTCCAGGCGACCGGGCTCGACGCGCCGTGGCTGGCCGCGTTCGGCAACCACGACGGGCTCGTCCAGGGCAACCTGCCGGTCAACCCGCTGGTCTCCGGCCTCGCCACCGGCGGCATCAAGATCGGCGCTCCGGCGGACCCCGGCCAGGCCGAGCGCCTCGCCCGCATGATGAGCCGGGGCGACGCCGCCGAACTCGTCCGCCTCAGCCGCGAGCAGGGCGGCGCGGGCGGCCTGTTCCGCCCGGTGACCCCCGACCCGGACCGCCGCATGCTGTCGCGCGCCGAGGTCGTCGCCGAGCACTTCAGGACCACCGCGTCCCTGCGCGGCCACGGCTTCACCCTCGCCAACCTCCGCGACGGAACGGCCTACTACGCCTTCGACAAGGGCGTCGTGCGCGGCCTCGTCCTCGACACCGTCAACCCCAACGGCTACTCCGAGGGCTCGCTCGACCGGAAGCAGCTCGCGTGGCTGGAGGCGCAGCTGAAGGCGGGCAGCAGCCGCTCCATCGCCCCGGACGGCACGGTCGTGAAGCGCGCGGTGAAGGACCGGCTGTTCGTCCTGTTCAGCCACCACCCCATCGGCTCGCTGGAGAACCCCCTCGGCGGCGACCGCGTCCTCGGCGACGAGGTCGAGGCGCTCCTGCTGCGCTACCCGAACGTCGTCCTGTGGGTGAACGGGCACACGCACCGCAACCAGGTCATCCCGCACGCGCGCAAGGGCGGCGGGGGCTTCTGGGAGGTCAACACGGCCGCGCACATCGACTTCCCGCAGCAGAGCCGCATCGTCGAGCTGGCCGACAACGGCGACGGCACCCTCTCGGTGTTCGCGACGGTCCTCGACTCCGCCGGGCCCGCCTCCTACGGCGGCCGCCTCACCGACCCGGCCGGGCTGGCGTCGCTGTCCCGCGAACTGTCGGGCAACGACTGGCAGGACCGCGACGAGAACCGCCGCGGCGAGGCCGCCGACCGCAACGTCGAACTCCTCGTCCCCGCCCCCTTCTGAGAACGGCGAAGGGCCGCCGCGTCCGTGTCGCGGCGGCCCTGGCCCGGCCCGGTCAGTTGCCGGACGTGGGCCCGTTGTCGCGCCGGGTGAACCGGTCGAACAGCCCGCCGGCGGCTCCCGCCGCGGCGTCGGCCATGTCGCGGACCTTGCCCACGAACGGGTCGGCCGTCCGCTCCCACGACTCGCGGTACGACTGCGCGGCCTCCTTGATCCCGTCGCGGACCGACGCGTTGCCGTCGTCCTCCCGGCGGGCGTAGTCCCCGGCCAGGATGCGGTCGTACTCGCCGCTGCGCGCCCACTGCTCGATCTCGGCGAACCGGATCACCGCGAACGGGTGCGACTGCCCGAGCAGGTTCATGAACTTCAGCAGCCCGTCCCGCACGTCGCCGGCCGCGTCGTACTCGCGCGCCTGCTGCAGGAACGCCTCGCTGCTCATCTCGCCGAGCCGCGTACCGCCCGCGAGCTTCATGTTCACCCGCTTGGCCGCGTCGAGGTCCTGCCCGGCGAGCAGCCCGGCCCGGTCCGAGGACAGCTCCGCCTTCCGGAACCACTCCCGCAGCCCGATGATGATCGCCGCGATGCCGACGTTGCCGAGCGGCAGCCACGCCAGCCGCGCCCCGAGCTGCAGCAGGATCTGCATCATCGTCTGGTACACCGCGTGCCCGGACAGGATGTGCCCGACCTCGTGCCCGACGACGAAGCGCAGCTCCTCCTCGTCCAGCAGGTCGATCAGGCCGGTGTTCAGCACGATGAACGGGTGGTCGGACCCGAGCGCCATCGCGTTCGGCGTCGGGTCCTGCCGCACGTAGAGCTCGGGGACCTCCGGCATGTCCAGGATGTAGGAGGCGTCCCGGACCATGTCGTAGATGTGGCGGAACTGGTCCTCCCCGACGCGCACCGTCCCGCCGAGGAACATCAGCCGCAGCGACCGCTCGTTGACCAGCCCCGACAGCTTGCGCAGCACGACGTCGAACCCGGAGAGCGAGCGCAGCGCGACGAGCGCCGAACGGTCCGCCGGGTGTTCGTAGGCCCGGGAACTGATCCCCGGGAACCGCGTACGTGCTCGATCCGGTGTGTTCTCCGTCATGTCTGGCATGGTAGTTCCGACGATCCACTTTGCCGCAGGGTTCCCCGCCGCGGGAGCCGCGTCCGGCTCCGGCCGCGCCCGGGAGGCAGCCATGTTCGACCCGAAGGCCGAGGCGATGTCCCTCGACGAGCGCGCCGCGCTGCAGCGGCACCGGGTGTGGGGGCTGGTCGACCGGCTCCTGGCCGCCGGCGGCGTGCAGGGCCGGCGGCTCAGGGAGGCCGGGGTCGGGCGCGGGGCCGACGTGACGCTCGCGGGGCTGCGGGACCTTCCGTTCACCACCAAGCAGGACCTCTGGGACCACTACCCGTTCGGGATGCTCGCCGTGCCGCGCGACCAGGTCGCCGCCGTGCACGGGTCCAGCGGGACGCGGGGGCGCCCCACGCTCGTCGCCTACACCAGGGCCGACCTCGACCTGTGGGCGGCGATGTGCGCGCGCTCCCTGTCGTGCGCGGGGGCGTCGCCGGGCAGCATCGTCCACAACGCCTACGGGTACGGGCTGTTCACCGGCGGGATCGGCATCCACCAGGGCGCGGTGGCGCTCGGCGCGACCGTGGTGCCGATGTCGGGCGGCATGACCGACCGGCAGGTGCGCATGCTCGCCGACCTCCGTCCCGACATCCTCACCTGCACCCCCGCGTACGCGCTGCGGCTGGGGGAGGCCGTCGCCGAGGCCGGGGTCGAGCCGACGTCGCTCAAGGCCGGGCTCTTCGGCGCCGAGCCGTGGTCGGAGGAGCTGCGCACGGCCATCGAGGACGTCCTGCCGATCAAGGCGATGGACGTCTACGGGCTCTCGGAGATCATCGGGCCCGGGGTGGCCACCGAGTGCCTGGAGCAGGACGGCCTGCACGTCAACGAGGACCACTTCGTCGTGGAAGCCGTCGACCCCGCCACCGGCGTCCCCGTCGAGGACGGCGTTCCGGGCGAGCTCGTGTTCACCACCCCGACCAAGCAGGCGCTGCCGCTGCTGCGGTACCGGACGGGCGACATCGCGTCCCTCACCCGCGGCGAGTGCGCCTGCGGACGGACCCTGGTGCGGATGAGCAAGATCCTCGGCCGCGCCGACGACATGATCGTCGTCCGGGGCGTGAACGTGTACCCGAGCGAGGTCGAGCGGGTCCTGCTCGGCTCCGGGCTCGTCCGGCCGCACTACCAGCTCGTCGTGGACCGGCGCAGCCCCACCGCGCGGCTCATCGTCGCCTGCGAGGCCCTCTCCGGCGATCCGCGGGCCGCGCTCGTCCACGCCCTGTACGAGACGCTCGGCCTCACCGCCGAGGTCGCGGTCCTGCCCGAGGGGACCGTGCCGAGGGTGGAAGTGGGCAAGGCCGTCCGCGTCGTGACCTGGGAGGACGGCGGGCCGCCGCTGCCCGGCCTGGCCTGAGCCGCCGGGGGCGGAGGTTCCGGACGCGGACCGGCTGGCTATTGTCGTCGCTATGACGCAAAAGCGGCGCATGGGGATCATGGGCGGCACGTTCGACCCGATCCACCACGGGCACCTGGTGGCCGCCAGCGAGGTCGCGCACTTCTTCTCCCTGGACGAGGTCGTGTTCGTGCCCACCGGCCTGTCGGCCCACAAGGAGGGGAGCAAGGTCGCCGCCGCGGAGGACCGCTACCTCATGGCCGTGATCGCCACCGCGTCCAACCCGCGCTTCTCCGTCAGCCGCGTCGACATCGACCGGCCCGGCGCCACCTACACCGTCGACACGCTCCGCGACATGCGCGAGATCCAGGGCCCGG
Source organism: Actinomadura sp. NPDC048021 (assembly GCF_040653135.1). Lineage (NCBI taxonomy): Bacteria > Bacillati > Actinomycetota > Actinomycetes > Streptosporangiales > Thermomonosporaceae > Actinomadura > Actinomadura sp. NPDC048021. The sequence continues at coordinate 10,831 of NZ_JBEZJQ010000006.1, read as the reverse complement.
ACGCCGACCTGTTCTTCATCACCGGTGCGGACGCGCTGGAGAAGATGCTCACCTGGCACGACACCGACGAGCTCTTCGAACTCGCCCATTTCGTCGGCGTCACCCGCCCCGGCCACCGGCTCGCCGACCCCGGGCTGCCCGACGGGCGCGTCTCCCTCATGGAGGTGCCCGCCCTGTCGATCTCCTCCACCGAGTGCCGCGAACGCGTCGGCAGCGGCGAACCCATCTGGTACCTCGTCCCGGACGGGATCGTCCAGTACATCAACAAGCGGGGGCTCTACCGCGCCGCCGCCTGACGGGCGCCGCGGCCACATATTCTGGACGGGGAACGGGGCCGCATCTGCCATTGCGGTCGAACAACAACAAAGAGGTCGATCGTCCGCCGCCCATGAGAAGGTGGGAGCGGAGACGACCCCTACAGGGAGGATCGCGAGCGCATCGTGACCGCATCCGAGAGGGCGGCGCAGCTCGTCCGGATCGCCGCCGAGGCGGCGGGCGACAAGCTGGCCGACGACATTCTTGCCTACGACGTGAGCGAGCAGCTCGTCATCACCGACGCGTTCCTGCTCTGCTCGGCCCCCAACGACCGCCAGGTCCGCGCCATCGTGGACGAGGTCGAGAAGCGCCTGCGCGAGGAGGCCGAGGCCAAGCCCGTCCGCCGCGAGGGCGAACGCGAGGGCCGCTGGGTCCTGCTGGACTACGCCGACATCATCGTGCACATCCAGCACGAAGAAGACCGCATGTTCTACGCCCTCGAACGGCTCTGGAAAGACTGCCCTCTCATCGCCCTGCCGGAGAGCGTCACCGCCCACCAGGCCCAGCGCGCCCGCGCCGTCGGGAGCCCGAGTGAGTGACGCCCGCCCCGCCCGCGAACCGGGCAGACGCCGCCTCGTCCTCTGGAGACACGGCCAGACCGCCTGGAACGTCGAACGCCGCTTCCAGGGCAAGACCGACATCCCTCTCGACGAGACGGGCGTCGCCCAGGCCCAGCGCGCCGCCCGGCTCCTCGCCGGCCTCCGCCCCACCGCGCTGCTCTCCTCGCCGCTGCGCCGCGCCGCCGACACCGCCCAGGCCCTCGCCGAGGTCACCGGACTGCCCGTCGGCTACGACCGCGACCTCATCGAACGCGACGGCGGCGCCTGGGAGGGCCTCACCTCCCGCGAGATCCGCGAACGCTACCCCGCCGAGCACGCCGCCTGGCAGCCGCCCGGCGGCGAGACCAGCGCCCAGGTCGCCAAACGGGTCGGCTCCGCGCTCGAACGCGCCCTCGACGAACTGGAGCCCACCGGCCAGCTCGTCGTCGCCTCCCACGGCGCCGCCCTCCGGCTCGGCATGTCCCACCTCCTCGGCCTCCCCGAAGAGACCTGGGAACGCCTCGGCGGCCTGTCCAACTGCTGCTGGTCCGTCATCACCGAGATGCGCAACGGCGGCTGGCGCCTCGCCGAACACAACGCCGGCACCCTCCCCGAACCCGTCCTCAGCGACGACCGCCCCGACGCCGGCACCTGACCAAACGATTCGAGACCAGCCCCGGCCGTCCTATACACTGGCTGGGCGCCGCGGGATGAACGTCCACGCGGCGGCGGGGCTATGGCGCAGTTGGTAGCGCGCCTCCATGGCATGGAGGAGGTCTGGGGTTCGAATCCCCATAGCTCCACGAACGGAGTTGGGAGGACCGTGCCCACGGAAAGCGTGGGCCGGGACTCCCTTCTTCATGTCTGCCTGGGGGGCGACCCCCAGACCCCCGATGTGGGGGCTCCGCCCCCACGCCCCCTCCCGGCTCAGGTTCCTGGGCATCTGCGGGTCGGTGCGGCTTGCTCCTGGCGATTTGGGGCTTCGCCCCTCGCCCCCTCCCGGCTGAGGTTCTTGGGCATCTGCGGGTTGGTGCGGCTTGCTGTTGGTGTTTGGGGCTTCGCCCCTTGCCCCCTCCCGGCTGAGGTTCTTGGCGTTTGCGGGTTGGTGTGGCTTGCTGTTGGTGTTTGGGGCTTCGCCCCTCGCCCCCCTTGTGGTTGAGGTTCTTGGGCGTCTGCGGGATGGTGTGGATTTGCTGTGGGCGGTCTGGGCGGGGGCGGGGGATGGTTTCATGCGGGGTATGGGAAGACACCGCAGGGGGGCTCCGCGGGAGGTCACCGTGGCCGACCTCATCGATGAGCTGCGCCGGTTCGATCCGGGCGCCGAGGTGCGGCTGGCCATCCAGCCGCGGATGCCGCAGGAGCACGCCGTCGGGGCCGTTGCGCAGGCGGACGGGATCGTCTGGATCGGCGACGGGGGGCAGCGGGGCTACGCGCCCGACGAGGTCGGCGAACGCCTCGGGTGGGGCTGACGCAAAGCCTTCACCATGGCGGCGGCTACCTTTCCTCCGCCCGCGCTTCACCTTGTCGATCATGCGGGAAGGCCCTCACGTGGCGATGCATGATCGAGATGAGGGTTGACCCCATGAGAAGCCGGTTCACCGGGAAGAGGATGCTGCTGGCCGCAGCGGTCGCCGGAGCGTCCGTCGCGGCGGCGGCCGCTCCCGTGCAGGCCGCTCCGCCGCCCGACTCGGAGGCCAACCAGGTCGACGACTGCGCCGAGGCGCTCAACGTGCTGTCCTCGTTCAAGCTGCTCCCGAACCAGCCCGACCTCGGCCGGACCCTGTGCTCCATCGCGAAGCAGCAGAGGGATCAGAAGGACAAGTACACGAACGAGGTCCACACCGAGTACACCGACGACAACGGCAAGAAGGTCGAGAGCGACACGTCCCTCGGCTCGGTCGAGTGGCTCAAGAGCTTGACCGTCCACGTCCCGACGGTCAACGACCACTGGTACGTCTACACCTCGAAGAGGCCCTGACCCGCGCGCCGGCCGCGGAGGGTCGCCCCTCCGCGGCCCGCGCGTCCCAACCGCTCCCAACGTGCACTAAGCTTTTCCTCGCGAGGGGCTATGGCGCAGTTGGTAGCGCGCCTCCATGGCATGGAGGAGGTCTGGGGTTCGAATCCCCATAGCTCCACGAACGACTCAGGAGTGGTCGCCAAAGGCGCCACTCCTTTTCGTTTCTCAGGCCGTGAAACGCAGGACGGCGCCCACGTGCAGAGTGGGGGCCTGGCCGTTCGTGGGCAGGACGACGAGTTCGCCGTCCGTCGCGGCGGCCGCTCGCACCAGGGCGGCGTCGGCGCGGACCTCGCGGGGGTCGGCGACGCCGAACTCCTCACGCAGCTCCTCGGCGGTGGTGGCGACCTGGGACGGATCGGGGCCCACCCACAAGCGGGCCTGCGAATCCGGTTCGTCCGCCAGCAGGAGCGTCTCCACCCGGGCCTGCCGCACGGCCTCCGTCGTCGCGTCCAGTCCGGAGACGGCGCGCTGCCCGTTGGCGAGTTCCCTGTCGAAGCGCGCCGCCACGGTCATGATGCGCTCGGTCGACTTCAGCTGCAGGAGGCGGCGCAGTTCGGCGTCGAGGTCCGGGTCGTCGACCGTGGTGTTCTTGTCGGCCTCGACGGTGTGCTCCAGGACGTGGTCCGAGACCTCCTCCAGGACGGCCGTCCGGGCGCGGGTGTCGCCGGCGATCACGACGGCCTGGGCGCCGCAGCGCTCCGCGGCCCGGTCGATCTCGTGGGCGACCTTCTTGGCGTTGAGCTTCCAGACGTTCTCCGAGGAGCGCTGGAACCGGGACTGGTTCCAGTCGCCCGCCTTGACCTTGCGGATGGGGTAGTCCTCGTCCCCGTCCACGTCGATGCGCTCGTGCTTCCCGTCGGCGGTGACGCAGTCGATCACGCCGCCGCGCCGGTCGACCACCGCGAGCAGGTGCGGGAACCGCTCGCCGCGCTCGACGAGGTAGGGCAGGACGTCGGGGAGCGGGGCGAGGGTGGCGCGCGTGCCGCGGGGCGGGCCCGGGAGGCGGTCGCTGTGCACGACCTCACCGTCCGCCGCGAAGATCACGATGCCTTCGGAGCGGCGCCGCGCCATGTCGTCCTGGACGGTCTGCTCGATCGCCCGGAGCGTGGCGTCCGGCGTGTGCTGGGCCTCCAGTTCCGAGCGCAGCGCCCGCCACCGCAGCTCCGCGGCCTTGGACGCGTCCTCGGTGGTCCGGGTGAGGTCGGCGTACACCGACGCGTACGGTCCCGGCCGTTGGTAGAGCGTTTTGAGGAATGCCAGATCCATGGGTTGGCCGTACCCCCCGTATCTGTGACAAACGTTTCGGTTGGGACGTCAGCCCTCGGCGGACTTCTGGAGCCGCGCGTAGGCGAGCTGCAGCCAGTCCGACCCGGCGACCGCGGTCATCGTGGCCCCGGCGAGCCGGGTCGCGTCCGGGGCGAACACCAGCCCCGCCGCGTACGCCGTCGCCACCCACTGGGCGGTGCAGAACGGGCACGTGATCAGCTCGCCCACGGCGTGCCGGACCCCCTTGCCCCGCACCTCCTCGGACAGCTCGGCCGGGCCGGCCGTCCCCGAGTAGCGGGTGAACGGGGCGCGCAGCGGGCTCGTCACCGGGTCCTTGGTGATCAGCCGGGACGCCTTGTGCGTCGTGACCGTCATCAGCGCCAGGTCGGCGAGGCCGATCGCCGGGGTGCGGTCGCGGAGGCGGCGCCCGAGCAGCGCCAGCGTCGCCGTGGTGAGGCCGTAGACGGCGAGCGTGCCGAGGTACGAGCCGAGCGGCCGGTCCTCCCCGGCCGCGTACTCCTCCTTCTGCTTGCGCGCGGTGTCGACGACCGCGTTCATGGGCTCTCCTTCGTTCGGGGGGACGAGTGCGCGGCTCGCCGTCCTCGGCGGGGCGTCTCTAGTGGTCGCGCAGCGCCTTGACCAGCTCCGACTTGGTCATCGAGGAGCGGCCCTCGACGCCGATCTCGCGGGCGCGCTTGAGGAGGTCGTCCTTCGTCCAGTCGTCGTAGGAGGGGCTCTTGCCGCCCTTGCGGCCGATCGTCTTCTCGCCCTGTTTCGCGGACGCGTTGGCGATCCGCGCCGCCTTCTCCTTGCTCTCGCCCTTGTCGCGGAGCTCCTGGTACTTCTTCTCGTCCTTGATCTGTGCTCTGGGCATAGGGAATCCGTACCCGGCTCGCGGGATCCACACATCGGGGACAATGGCTCCCGGGAAGGGGGCCATCGTGCGCATCGGCATCCTGGGACCGCTCGACGTGCGGGACGGGGCGGCGCGGCCCGTCGAGGTCGCCGGCCGCAGGCTGCGGGCCCTCCTCGTGCGGCTGGCGGCCGAGGCGGGCCGTCCCGTGTCGGCCGAGCGGCTGCTCGACGACCTGTGGGAGGGCGCCCCGCCCGGCGGGAACGCGCTCCAGGCGCTCGTTTCCCGGCTGCGCGGCGTCGCCGGGCGCGACATCGTCGAGCACGGCCCGGCCGGCTACCGGCTCGGGATCGACCCCGCCGAGATCGACGCGGTCGCGTTCGAGCGCGGCGTCTCCGCCGCCCGCGCGGAGCAGGACCCCTGCGCGCGGGCCGAGGGCCTGCGCACGGCGCTCGCCCTCTGGCGCGGACCCGCCCTCGCCGACGTCGCCGACAGCGATTTCGCCTTCCCGACCATCGCGCGGCTGGAGGAACTGCGGCTCGCCGCCGTGGAGGACCGCGTCGACGCCGAGATCGCCGCCGGGCTCCCCGTCCCGCCCGTCGCCGAACTGGAGCCCCTCGCCGCCGCGCACCCGCTGCGCGAGCGGCTGCGCGGCCAGTTGATGCGCGCCCTCTACGCGGCGGGACGCCAGGCCGACGCCCTGGAGGTGTACGAGGAGACGCGGCGCGCCCTCGCCGACCGGCTCGGCGTCGACCCGTCCCCGGAGCTGGCCGCCGTCCACCTGTCGATCCTCCGGCGCGAGGCGGCGGCCCCGCCGACCGAGCCCGCCGCCCCGCGGCCCGCGCGCACCAACCTGCCCGCTCAGCTCACCAGCTTCGTCGGCCGGGAGGAGGAGTCGCAGCGGGTCGGCAAGCTGCTCCGCGAGACCCGCCTGGTCACCCTCACCGGCCCCGGCGGCGCCGGCAAGACGCGGCTGGCGGGGGAGAGCGCCGCCGCGCTCGTCGACGAGATGCCGGACGGCGTGTGGTTCGTCCCGCTCGCCCCGGTCAGCGACCCGGGCGACGTCGTGCACGCGGTGCTGTCGGCGCTCGCGGTCCCCGAGACCGTCCGCCCCGCCGAGACCCGCGTGGCGGTGCGGCCCCTCGAACGGCTCACCGACTTCCTCGCCGCCAAGCGGACCGTGCTCGTCCTCGACAACTGCGAGCACCTCATCGACGCCGTCGCGCGGCTCGTCGACCACGTCGTCGCGCACGCCGACGGCGTCCGCGTCCTCGCGACCAGCCGCGAACCGCTCGGCATCACCGGCGAGTCGCTGTGCCCGGTGCCGTCCCTCCCGCTGCCGGCCGAGGACGCCGCCGACCCGGCCGACGCCCTCGGCTACGCCTCGGTCCGCCTGTTCGCCGACCGCGCCGCCGCCGTCCGTCCCGGCTTCGCCGTCGACGCGGGCAGCGTCGCCGACGTGGTCGCGATCTGCCGCGAGCTCGACGGGATCCCGCTCGCGATCGAGCTGGCCGCCGCCCGGCTGCGCTCCCTCACCCCCGGACAGGTCGCGGCCCGCCTCGGCGACCGGTTCCGGCTGCTGACCGGCGGCAGCCGCACCGCCCTGCCCCGGCACCGGACCCTGCGCGCCGTCGTCGACTGGAGCTGGGATCTGCTGGACGAGGAGGAGCGCACCGTCCTGCGCCGCCTCTCGGTGTTCGCCGGCGGCGCCACGCCGGACGCCGCCGTCCGCGTGTGCGGCCTCGACGCTCCGGACGCCCCCGACCCGCGGGACGTCATCGACGTGATCGCCGCGCTCATCGACAAGTCACTGGTGATCGCCGACGGCGACGCCGAGGTCCGCTACCGGCTGCTGGAGACCGTCCGCGTCTACGCGGGGGAGCGGCTGGAGGAGGCCGGCGAGACCCGCCGCGTCCGCGACGCGCACGCCGCCTACATGGTCGAGTTCGCCGAGCGGGCCGAGCCGGAGCTGCGCCGCCACGACCAGCTGGTCTGGTCCGCCCGCCTGGCCGCCGAGCGCGAGAACTTCAGCGTCGTGTTCCGGCACGTCACCGAGACCGGCGACGTCGAGTCGGCCCTGCGGCTCGTGGCCGGGCTGGTGTGGTTCTGGATCCTGCGCGACATGGAGCGGGAGTCGGGCGGGTGGACGGTCGTCGTCCGCGACATGGCGGGCGGCGCCGCGCCTCCCGGCCTGGAGGAGGCGTACGCGCTGTGCGTCGTCTTCGCCACCCTCGTGACCGAGCTGACCGATGTGGCCGGGCCGACGAGGGAGTCGATGCAGGCGGCGGTGAAGAGGACCCTGAGCGTCGTCCCCGGGTCGCCCGCGCATCCCGTGCTCGCGCTCGCCGAGACCGGGGCCGCCATGTTCGGCGGCGACGTCGAGGGGATCCGGCGCAGCCTCCACCGCATCCGGGAGCACGCCGACCCGTGGGTGCGGGCCGTCGTCCGCGTCATCCTCGGGCACATGGGCATCAACACCGGCCAGATCGACGACGCCGCCGAGCAGGCCGCCGACGGCTACGCGCGGTTCCGCGAGCTGGGCGACCGGTTCGGAATGATCGTCGCGCTGAGCGGCATGATGCAGGCCGCCGTGGCGCGCGGCGACCTGACGGAGGCGCTCCGCCTCGGCGAGGAGGCGTACGGCTACGTCACGGGCGGAGTCAGTCCCGAGCAGGGCGCCACGCTGCTCGCCCACCTCGCACGGGTGCGCGCCCGGCGGGGCGATATCGCGCGCGCCCACAGCGACCTCGAACAGGCCATGGCGCAGGCCGAGCGGGTCGGCGAGTTCGCCGAAGCCGCGACCTCGTCTCTTCTGCTGTGCGAGCTCGCCTTGCAGGAGGGTGACCGCGGGGCCGCGCGCCTTCATGCCGATCGCGCGTGCGCGTGGGTCCAGTCGCGCGGGCATCGTCCTGACTTCGCGCAGGCCGTCCGCAAGACCCACAGCCGCCTCGGCTGCCTCGCGGAGGAGGACGGCGACCTGGAGGCCGCGAAGCGCTGGCACGTCCAGGCGCTGAACGATCTGCAGAACGACGTGCTGCTGGGAAACCCGACCGTGGCGGACGTCGTCGAGGGCGTCGCCGCCTACGCCGCCGCGCGTGGGAAGCACGCGCGCGCCGCCGAGCTGCTGGGCACGGCGCACAACCTGCGCGGCTACAGCGACACGGGGAGCTACGACGTCGGCCGGACTCTGTCGCTCGTCCGCGGCGTCCTCGGCGAGGAGGCGTTCACCGCCGCGTACGAGCGCGGGCGGCGGGTCACCCGGGACGACGTCTTCGACCAGGCGGACGGGCTGGTCACCTTGCTCTGAGCGCATGCGCTCTCCGGGCGGCCGTTCGGCGCCGGAAAGGCGCGTCGCCCCGGAGACCGACTCTCCCGGGGCGACGCGCGTTCGGAGGCGAGGCCGGACGTCAGGCCCTCCGCGAGTACATGCGCATGGCCAGCGGGAACGTGACGACGACGATCCCCGCCGCCCAGGCGAGCGTGTACCAGACGTGGTTGCCGACGGGGCCGCCGACGGTGAGCGCGCGCACCGACTCCGCCAGGTGCGTGATCGGGTTGACCTTCGTCCACGCCTCCAGCCAGCCCGGCATCGTGGACGTGTCCGGCACGAGGATGCTGCTGCCGAACGTCAGGGGCATCACCCAGATGAACGCGAGCCCCTGCACCGTCTCCGGCGTCGGCGCGACCAGCCCCACGAGCACGGAGATCCAGCAGACGGCCAGATAGAAGACGTAGGCCAGCGCGAACGCCGCGATCACCGACAGCGGATCGGTGTGGAACCGGAAACCGAGGACCGACCCGAAGGCCACGAGCACCGTCATCACGGTGATGAACCGGACCGTGTCGCCGAGCACGGTCCCGAGCAGCGGCGCCGAACGAGCGATCGGCAGGCTCCGGAACCGGTCGAACACGCCCTTGTGGATGTCCTCGTTCAGCGCCGTCCCGAGCCCCATCGTGGCGAACATCGCCATCTGCGCGACGAGCCCCGGAAGCAGCTGCTGCAGGTACGAATGCGTGTCGCCGGCCACCGCGCCACCGAACACGTACAGGAACAGCAGCAGGAACACGATCGGCATCAGCGTCGTGTCCAGCAGCTTCTCGGGCGAGTGCTTCAACTGGGAGACGTTGCGCCACGCCAGCGTCAGGCCGTGCCGCAACGTCCTTCTCATGCTGATGCGCGCGGGCGGTTCTGCGGCGGACGGACGGCTGTCAACGGTGATGGCGGTCATGTCAGGCTCCCTCGGGAACGAGTTCGGGCGTGGGTTCTTCGGCGTGGTGGCCCGTCAGTGTGAGGAACACCTCGTCGAGGCTCGGCATCCGCAACGCCAGCTCGGACGCCACGATGGACGCCTCGTCCAGCCGCCGCACCAGAACCGACAGCAGGCGCGGATCGTGCACGGGCGCCGTGACCAGACCCGCGGCCTCCTGGACCTCCGGACGCTCCCCGGTCAGCTCCGCCACGATCGCGGCGAGCTGCGCCGCGCGGAACGGCTCGGCCGCCCGGACCACCAGCGTCCGCCGCCCGATCCGCCCCTTCAGATCGTCGGAGGTGCCCTCCGCGATGACCCGCCCCTGGTCGAACACCGCGATCCGGTCGGCGAGCGCGTCGGCCTCCTCCAGGTACTGCGTGGTCAGCAGCACCGTCGCCCCCTCGGCGACGACCTCCCGGACCGTGTCCCAGACCTCGTTGCGCGCCCGCGGGTCCAGGCCGGTCGTCGGCTCGTCCAGGAAGATGATTTCCGGGTGGTTGATCAGGCTCGCCGCCAGGTCCAGCCGCCGGCGCATCCCGCCGGAGTACGTCTTCACGGCGCGGCCGCCCGCGTCGGTGAGCCGGAACCGGTCGAGCAGCCGCCGCGCCCGCGCCTTCGCCTCCGCGCGGCCGAAGTCCAGCAGCCGGGCGATCATCACGAGGTTCTCGAAGCCGGTCAGCTCCTCGTCCACCGACGCGTACTGCCCGGTCAGCCCGATCTTCGCCCGGACGCGCACCGCGTCCCTGACCACGTCGAACCCGCCCACCTCAGCGCGTCCGGCGTCCGGCTTCAGCAACGTCGCCAGCACGCGCACCGCGGTGGTCTTGCCCGCACCGTTCGGTCCGAGGACCCCGAGCACCGTCCCCCGGCGGGCCGCGATGTCCACTCCGTCCAAGGCCTTCGTGTCCCCGAACCGTTTCCGCAGCCCCTCCGCGCGGATCACATCGTCCATCTGAGTGCCTCCCGTAGTTCTTTCGCTGTGACGGTCACCACCGTGGGCCACGTCGCTGACGCCACGCGGACACCGGTGCGCGGACGCTGACGTGACGCTGACGGGCCGGTGACGCCGGTGACTTGAACCGCGCGTGACCTGGGAGTTTCGGTGAAGGGACGAACAGGTGGCCGGTCCCGATTTGACGGGCCCTCCGAGGCTGCCTAATCTCTGTGGTGCCCCAAGGGGATGCGGGACGCCGACAGGCGGACGGCCCCGGGGGACACTGACAGAGGAAAACGGTTCGCAGCGTTCTGCGCACCGGGGTACTCTTGAAGGACAAGCCCGGACGGGATGCAGGACGCCGCAAGGTGGCCGGCCCGCAGGGCGCCTCCCACGGAACGATCTCTCCGAGTCTCTGGCTTGGTGTCGTGTCGTCGCGTGGGGGACGGGCACACCTTCGACGGTCAAAAAGATCTTCGCAGATCGACTTGACAGCGAGGATGGGTCTGGTAAGTTAGCAGGGTTGCCCCGGAGCCGGGGTCCGCGAGAGCGGGGTTCGGCGCGGTGGGTGTCCGTTTCTTGAGAACTCAACAGCGTGTTAAAAGCCAGTGCCTTTATCGGCCCGGTCTGTATTTGGCCGGGTCGCCCCGTGCCATC